>JBIIOL010000076.1:0-10048 GCA_044336965.1 Pirellulales bacterium
GAGTGGCCCTCTTACGGGTGAGCTGTGTTGGCGGCTCTGCTGCGGGAGCCGTATGCTGACAGGCCTTGGATTTCTTCTGGTGCGGCGGCGGTTCTTCGGCACTAAAACAAGGAGTGTTCCCGTGACGTGCAACTCGGGCCTGAGGATGATGGTGCTGGTGGTGGTGGCTGCGAGCATCGCGGCACCGGGTGAGGCTCTCGCGGTGCCGCCGCGGCGGCTCGCTCGCCGTGGTGTGATCGTCGTGCCGCCGCCGGGGGCGGAGGCCATCGTCGTGCCCGTGCCCGGGTCCGCGCCGGTCGTCGTTGGGCCAGCGCTGCGGCCGCGGCGTCGGATGCTGCTCCAGCCCGGCCCGGCAGTCGCGCCTGGTGCGCCGAGCGTGGCAGGTCGGCAGCCTGCAGCAGCGAGCCCGGCTGCGCCGTCGCGGACGCCGACGCCAGCGGCTCCCGCTCCGACGGCTGCAGCATCATCAGCAGCACCAGCGAAGGCTGGAGCAACCGCTGCGGTAACGGCAAAGCCGGCCGCCGCATCGCCGGAGCAGATTCCCGCCCCTCAGCCCACGCCGGCTCAGTCTCCCGCCGGCCAGCCGACCGTGGCAAATGCAACGCCAGCCGCAACGCCCGCCGCCGAGTCGGTCGCCTTCACGCCGGATTGGTACGCCAAGCATCCCGAGGCGTGGCGGCCGAGGCAGTCGCCAGCCGATTGGTGGAAGACCGCCGACGTGGCGACGATCACCGGTTGGCTGGGGAAGCCGATCCAGCCTGTCATGGCAGCAGGCACTGCGGCCGACAATGGCGGCGCCGTGGCAACTGCCGGCGGCGCTGGCATCGGTGCCGATGGTCTGCAGAGCGTGCTTGTGCTGCCGGCGGGCCATCAGAATGCAGTCGGTCCGGCCGATTCTGACTGGCTGCCGCTCGGTGTGTTTGCCGTCGTGCCACCGGGCACGACGGATACCGCCCAGGCACACAACTACCAGCAACTGGCCGTCGACCGGCAGGGAACGATCAAGGGCAACTTCTTCGACGCGATCTCCGGCACAGTCCAGCCGATCACGGGCACCGTCGATCGCACAGCGCTCACGGCATCGTGGACCGTGGGAGCGAATGGCAGTCGCTTCACCGCTCCGATGCGGGCGTTCGCGGGCCAGCCGCGGACGGTCAGCATGTTGTCCGGCGGCCAGCCGCGCGATCTCGAACTGATGCCGGTGCAGGGGTCCTACTGACCCCATCCAAGCCCGAAGCGCAAGCGAGGGACGTTTTTCTGAGGTCAGTAGCCCGGCATGAAGAAGACGATCCTGCTCGATCAGGCGACCACCCCGGACGGCAGGCCGATGACGCTCCATGAGCACGACGGCGTGTTCATGATCCGGGTCGACGGCGTGGAGCTGATGTCCACCCGGCAGCATCACTCCGAGGAGAAGCTCGCCGAACTCGCGTGCGCCCGCCTCCAGGCACGGTCGTCCGGAGCGCGGGTATTGATCGGTGGCCTGGGCCTGGGGTTTACGCTGCGCGCCGCTTTGGAAAACCTGGGCCCCGACGCCGCGGTCGTCGTCGTCGAACTCATGCCGGCTGTGATTCGTTGGAACCAGAACCCCGACTACAAACTCGCTGCTGATGCCATGGCAGACCCCCGCGTGAAAGTCGTCGCCGATGACGTGGTCGATGTGCTGAAGAAGAGCCGCGGCCGGTTCGATGCGATCATTCTCGACGTCGACAACGGCGCGAGCGGCCTTACCGCGGCGGCGAACAGCCGGCTCTATTCCACCGCCGGACTGGCGATGATTCGGTCGGCACTCAGGCCCGATGGCTGTCTGGCGGTCTGGTCGGCGGATGCCGATCCGGCGTTCGTGGAGCGGATGGGGCAGGGGGGATTCGCCGTCACGGTGGAGCGGGCACGCACCCACCCCACCGGCGGCAGTTGGAACTCGCTTTTTATTGGACGAATCGGTCGGTAACGTTGAAAGATGCCAACGCGGTAGACTGTCGGCGTGCCGGCGGCTGTCCGCGGGAAGCGTTTTGAAACGAGCGGGGTTCACCATGAGTCAGGCAAATATGCGGGCCACCGCGTGGTTTGGTTTGGTGATGGTGGCCGGGGTATCGACCCACGCCACCGTGTTGGCTGCGGATGGCCCGCCGCAGAGCGTTGCCGAGGCCGTTGCGATCTCGACGGAGCTTGCCAGAGCGGTCGGTGGCCCGCGCGGGCAGGCGGCACTGGCACAGCAGGCCGATCGGATCGCGGCCATGCCCGCGGACTGGATCGTGCCCTGCCTCGCCGCGCTCGCGGATGCCACGCCGGGCGGTGGTAACTGGCTCCGCAGCGGCATCGAGCGGGCCGTCGATCGGGCGGGCGATTCGCTGTCGGCCGACGCACTCGTGGCGGTCGTGACCGAACGGAAGCAGCCAGCCCGAGTGCGAACCCTTGCGTTTGGCTGGCTCAAAGATCGTGATTCATCTCGGGCCGATGGCCTGCTCGACGGCATGCTCGATGATCCGGCGCTCGACCTCCGTCGCGAGGCGGTCGAGAAACAGCTTGCCGCAGTGGCGACCGCCGACGAGCCAGCCCAAAAAGCAACGCATCGAAACTGTCTGGCGGCCGCCCGCGATGTCGACCAGATCGAGCGCATCGCGGGCTGGCTCTCCGAGCATGGCGAGAAGGTGAACCTCGCCGAGGTGCTCGGCTTCGTGCGGAACTGGCGGGTAAGCGAAGAGTTCGATAATGCCAAGGGGGTCGGATTTGCGAAGGCCTATCCGCCGGAGGCCGCTTTGCCCGCGAGGCCGGAGACCGAGCAATGGAAGGCCGTCGAGTCGGCCGATAAGCATGGGGCCATCGATCTCAACGCCGCCATCGCCACGAAGAAGGGCGTGCTCGCCTACGCCGTGGCCGATGTGGTGATGCCCGGGGGCGGACCGGCCGAGGTGCGGATCGGCAGCCCGTGTGCCGTGGCGGTGTGGGTGAACGGCAAGCCCGTCATGGCCCATGAGATCTACCACGCCTCCGAGGCGATCGATCAGTATGTGGCCGCGGCGGAGTTTCGCGAGGGCACGAACACCGTGATCGTGAAGTGCTGCCAGAACGAACAGACCGAGTCGTGGGCCGGGGACTGGAAGTTTCAGCTGCGGATTTGCGATGCACTTGGCTTGCCGCTGGCAACGCAGCCCGCACATGAGAAGGGGCCTGAATGATGAGTCTGGTAGCCCAACCCGCCGGGACGGCAGAAGTCTCGTCGCGGTGGACTCTCAGGCCTTGGGCCGTGTGGCCAGTCTCCTTCCACGACCTACGGCAGCACATTCCCCAGAAGGTCGAAAGATCCAAAAGCTCCTCGAGCTTCCGCCGATCCCGACTCCCTCAGCGAGTTTCCTTACCAACGTGAGATTTCGATCATGTCGATGAGACGATTGTCGATGGTGGTGAGCGTGATGCTCTGGGGTGTCGTGGCTGTGGCGGCCGACTGGCCGGAGTTTCTCGGACCGCGTGGCCGTGGCGCGGCGATGGATCAGGCGATTCGCACCCGCTGGAGCGAAACCGACGGGATTGCGTGGAAGGCCGATCTGCCGGGCAGGGGTGCATCGAGTCCGATCGTGGTGGGGGATCTCGTGGTCGTGACGGCCTCGAGCGGCGCCAAGCAGGATCAGTTGCACATCGTCGCATTCGACAAGGCGAGCGGCCGCACCGTCTGGCATCGGCGATTCTGGGCCACGGGCCGCACGCTTGCGCATCCCACGAGCGCTATCGCCGCCGGCACGCCCGCCAGCGATGGGAAGCGGATCGTCGCGCTCTATTCGTCGTGCGACCTGTTCTGCGTCGATCTCGCAGGCCGTCTGCTCTGGCAGCGGAACCTCGCCGTCGAGCATCCGCGGAGCGGCAACGACGTGGGGATGGGATCGAGCCCGCGGATCGTCGACGGCACGGCGGTTGTGCAGATCGACTGCCAGGGCGACGCCTTCGCTTTGGGAGTGGATGCTGCCACCGGCGAAGACCGCTGGATCGTGCCGCGAGAGAAGCGGGCCAGTTGGTCGTCGCCCTTGCCGCTGACAACGCCCGAGCATGGAGTATGCGTGCTGCTGCAAGGGCCGCACGGATTGAATCTGCACCGGGTGGCCGACGGGAAAACGGTCTGGTCGTGGAAGGGCGAATGTTCCGGCATTCCGATGACCACTGAATCGGGATCGATGCTGCACGTGCCAGCGGATGGGATCGCGTCCGTGTCGCCGAAGGAAGCCGATGCCAAGCCAGCATGGAAGTCGACCAAGCTTTCCTGCGGCATCGCCAGCCCGCTGGCCTGGGGCGACTCGATCGCCTGCATCAACCGGGCAGGTGTGCTCTGCATCGGCGACGCTGCCGACGGTCGGCTCCGCGGGCAGGTTCGCCTCGCCGGCTCGTTCTGGGCCAGTCCGATCCTTGCGGGCAACACCATCATCGCCGCCAACAAGGAAGGAAAGACTTTCCTCGTCTCGACTGATGGTGAGCCGAAGATTGTCGCCGAGAACGAACTTCCCGGCACATTCACGGCAACGCCTGCCGTGGCCGATGGAAATGTCTATCTGCGGAGCGAGACGGCGCTCTGGAAGGTCGCGGCGCCGTAGTCCTTCAACACGATGTCGGAGGTGCGATGATGGGCGATACAGCGAGTCCTGATCTGGCGGCCTTGAGCAAGCAGCTTGTGTCGACCGATCCCGAGCAGCGTGCTGCTGCAGCGGAACAGTTTTCGCAGGCCGGTGAGGAAGCCGCGGTGGCGGCTGTGCCCCTTGTGGCGGCATGCGGCGATGCCGACGACCGTGTTCGCGAATTTGCCGTGGCGGCACTCGAGGATCTCGGGCCGCCGTTGGCCGCGGACATCCCGCCGCTGATCAAACTCGTCGACAGCCCCGATGCCCTCGCGGCGTATTGGGCGATTACGCTCCTGGGGCGATCTGGGAAGAATGCGGCGGAGGCGGTGGCGGTGCTGGTGGCCTCTGTTGAGTCGTCGGCCGATCTATCGGTACGGCAGCGGGCGGCCTGGGCGCTGGGCAAGATTGGTCCTGCGGCCGGTGCGGCCCGGGGAACGCTCAAACGAGCCGCCGGTCAGGGAGATGAACGGCTGGCACGCTTGGCGAAAGAGGCCCTCGAGTCGATCGGCGGTTAACCCGAACGAATCAGCCCTCTGGCGACCGATAAGGAAGCCATGGGGAACAGGATCGGCACACGCCTGGTCGCGGTCTGTCTGGTCGCAGCAGCGGCGGTCGTGTTGCCGGGCGTTGCTCCACGCGGCATGCAGGCTGCCGAGCCGACGGCCCGCCTCGTCCGGATCGACATGGCAGCGCAGGCGCCGCTGCCTCGACTCGTGCCGATCACCCAGTTGCCGATTTCCCATCCGCCACAAGTGGCCGCCACGCCTGCGCCGCGGCCTCTGCCGGGGCCAGCCTCGCCACCGCTCGTGTCGATCTCGTATGCACCCACGGCGCCCACGCCGACCGCGACGACATCGCTCAAGTCGCTCGCCATTCAAGAGGTTCCCGGACGAATCGCGGCACCGGTCTCGCCACCCTTGCCCGTGGCCATGCCGGCAGCGGCCTACGTGCCGCCGCCGGTGGCTGCCTACACGCCTCCGGCTTACACGCCTCCGGCTTACACGCCTCCGGCTTACACGCCTCCGGCCTACACGCCTCCGGCAGCGACTGTCCTGCCCGTCTATCAGTCTGCCGCGTTGCCAACGCCGTTGCCGGCGCCCCTGCCGGTATCGTTGCCGCCGCCTTTGCCGGTGTATGTGCCCCCGACCGTGTCGTCGTATGCACCCGTGCCTTCTCCAGCGGCGCTGCCACTGCCACTGCCGTTGCCGCTGCCAGTGCCGCTTCCGGTGCCAGCCGCATCAACGGCGCTCGCTCCACCGCCGGCGCTGCCGCCGATGCCGACGCTGCCACCGGCGCCCGCGTTGCCCGCGCCAACGTTGCAGCCACCTGTGGCCGCGCAGCAGGCTGCGTTGCCACCACCGCTGCCAACGGCTCCTTCGGCCGCTCCGGCGTCGACGCCCTCCGCAGCGCCCGCTGCCGCGCCTGCCGGCGGCAAGCCCACCGACGCCATCACGATCTGTAGCTTCAACATCCAGGTGTTCGGCGAGTCGAAGATCGCCAAGCCGCAGGTTGTCGACGTGCTGGCCAAGGTGGTCCGCAAGTTCGACATCGTCGCGATCCAAGAGGTGCGGGCGAAATCAGACTCCGTCATCCCGCAGTTTCTGAGTGCGATCAACGCCGATGGCAGTCGTTACCAGTTCGTCATCGGCCCCAGGCTGGGCCGCACCGTGAGCAAGGAGCAATACACGTTCATCTACGACTCGACCCGCATTGAGGTCGATCCATCGTCGGTGGGCACCTCGCCCAATCCGGGCGATCGCCTGCATCGTCCGCCGCTGCATGCCCGCTTCCGGGTGCGGGCCAACCCGCCCGAAAGCGGTTTCAGCTTCTGGCTGGTCGACACCCACACCGATCCCGACGAGGTGTCGGCGGAAGTCAACGCCCTGGCCGACGTGTTCATGGAAATGAAGGCCCTGCGACCCGACGAGGACGACGTGATCCTGATGGGTGACCTGAATGCTGGACCGCCGCAGTTCGGCAAGATCAAGCAGATCCCGGGCGTTGGCTGGGCCGTGTCGGGTGTGACCACGAACACCCGTCGATCGAAGACCTACGACAACCTGATCTTCGACACCCGCACGACCACCGAATACACGGGCCGATGGGGCGTGCTCGATCTGCAGAACACCTTTGGTCTGTCGATCGACAAGGCACTCGAGGTGTCGGACCACAATCCCGTCTGGGCCGCCTTCCGTCCGTGGGAGACGCGGCAGGTGGCGGGGGCGGCCATGCCGTCGGGCCTCACGCAGTAGTCGCCCGCAGTGGCGGCCTTGGCCGGGCCGGCATGCGTGCCGGCAAGCCCGGGGAATTGTCCGGCCCGATGCTCGCTGCGTACGATGGCTGCTGTCAGGCGTCCCCGAACACGTCGGCCATCACGCTTTTCAGCCGAGGGGCGGCGCGCCGTGATTCCAAAGCACCTCACCCCGGCCTCGCGGATCGAGCGCCGCCATCTGCACGTTTCGCCCGCTCTGGTCGAATCGGCGGTGGACGATGTCGCCGATATCGACCGGCGGTTTGGCTCACGGCCCGAAGGATTGACCGACGAGGAGGCGATCGCGCGACGGGCCGAGCACGGCCCAAACGTGCTGGCAAGGGATCAGCGGGCGGGCATTGTCACGCTCATCCGGCATGCGGTGCTCAATCCGCTCGTGATCCTGCTCGTCGTCCTGGCCGGCGTTTCCTTTGCCACCGGGGACGTGCGTGCCGGAACGATGATGTCGGCGATGATCGCCCTGGGCGCCGGACTGAAGCTGGTGCAGGAGGCGCGGGCCGACCACGCTGCGGCAAAACTCAAGGCAATGATTTCGGTCATGGCCACGGTCATGCGCGGCGGCAACTACGGGGAAATACCCATCTCCCAACTGGTGCCGGGCGACCGGGTGGCCTTGGCGGCCGGAGACATGATCCCCGCCGACGTGCGGTTGATCACGGCGAAGGATCTGTTCGTGAACCAGAGTTCATTGACAGGCGAGAGTTTTCCCGTGGAGAAGTTCGAGACCGAAACGAATCCGTCGGCGACCACTCCGGTCGAACTCACGAGTGTCGCGTTTCTTGGTACCAGTGTGGAGAGCGGGTCGGGGACGGCGTTGGTGGTCGCCACGGGGAAGGAGACGTATCTGGGCGGCATGGCGAGCGCGCTCTCGGAGCAGGAGACACCGACAGCCTTCGACAAGGGGATCTCCCAGTTCACCTGGCTGATTCTACGGTTCGTGCTGGTGATGGTTCCCCTTGTGTTCGTGATCAACGGACTCACCAAGGGGAATTGGCGTGAGGCTTTCTTCTTCGCCATCGCCGTGGCCGTCGGCCTGACGCCGGAGATGCTGCCCATGGTGGTGACGGTCTGCCTGTCGAAAGGCGCGATCAGCATGAGCCGCAAGAAAGTCATCGTGAAGCGGCTGAGCGCCATCCAGAATCTCGGTGCGATGGACGTGCTGTGCACCGACAAGACGGGCACCCTGACGATGGACCGCGTGATCCTCGAGAGGCATTGCGACGTGTCGCTGAAGGAAAACGAGGACGTGCTTGCGCTGGCCTACATGAACAGTCACTTTCAGACCGGCCTGAAGAACGTCCTCGATCGGGCGGTGCTGGCGCATACCGAAACCCATGCGCATGCGCAGATTCCGGAGCATGCGAAGGTGGATGAAATCCCCTTCGACTTCCAGCGGCGAATCATGTCGGTCGTCGTACGAACGCCCTCAGGCAAAGATCTCATCATCAGCAAGGGCGCCCCGGAGGCGATCTTTCCGCGATGCGTGCATTTCACGCTTGACGGCACCCTCTACCCGATGGATCACGCTCACATCGACACACTCAAGGCGGAATACGAACAGCTCTCGGCGGACGGCTTTCGGGTGCTCGCCATCGCCTGCAGGGAGGTCGACCCGCGTGGGACGGTCGCCGGCGATGCCACGCCATACTCGCAGGCCGATGAGTCCGAACTGATCCTCCAGGGGTACGTCGCCTTCCTCGATCCGCCCAAGGAGTCGGCCGGCGCCGCGATCAGGTCGCTCCAGGGCCGCGGTGTGGAGGTCAAGGTGCTGACCGGAGACAACGACCTGGTGGCCCGCAAGATCTGCAGGGAAGTGGGGCTGGCGACGGAGCACGTGCTTCTGGGCAACGACATCGAGGCCCTGAACGACGAGCAGCTCGCCAACGCGGTGATCCCGACCGCACTCTTCGCCCGCCTGTCTCCGGCGCACAAGCAACGGGTGATCCAAGCGTTGCAGTCACGCGGTCATACCGTGGGCTTCATGGGCGACGGCATGAACGACGCTGCGGCACTCCGCGCCGCCGATGTCGGCATCAGTGTCGACACGGCTGTGGACATCGCCAAGGAGTCGGCTGACATGATCCTCCTGGAGAAGTCCCTCCTCGTCCTCGAGGCGGGAGTGGTGGAAGGCCGCAAGGTCTTCGCCAATATTCTCAAGTATGTGCGGATGGGTGCGAGCAGCAACTTCGGGAATATGTTCAGCGTCGTGGGGGCGAGCGTGTTCGTGCCGTTCCTGCCCATGACGCCGATCCAGATCCTCGCCAACAACCTGCTCTATGACATCAGCCAGACCGCCATTCCCACCGACGACGTGGATCCCGAACAGGTCGAGAAGCCTCGGCCGTGGGACATGAAACAGCTCGCCCGGTTCATCGTCTGCATCGGCCCATGCTCGTCGTTGTTCGACTACACGACGTATTTTCTCATGCTCTTCGTCTTCGGGTGCTGGGACACGAGCACGCCGGAGGCCGCCGTGCATAGCGCGAGCCTCTTCCAGACGGGCTGGTTCGTCGAGAGCCTGCTCACGCAGACGTTGATCATCTACATCATCCGCACCAACAATCTGCCGTTTCTCCAGAGCCGCCCGTCGTGGCCGCTGATGGTGATGTCGTCGATCATCATGGCCATCGGAGTCGCCATCCCCTTCTTGCCCCTGGGCCGCTCCCTTGGTTTCATGCGGCTGCCGCCGCTCTACTGGCCGCTGCTGGCGATCTCGCTGGTGTGCTACGCCGCCCTGACGCAGACGGTCAAGATGTGGCTGCTGCGGAAGCAGTGGATCTGACTCGTGTGCTGTATCGAGGAGCACTCACTACAGGCACTTGAGGAACTCGAGGACGGCGAGACGCTGTTCTTCCGAGAGGTCGTCGCCAAAGGTGTGACCCGTGTTGAGCATGCCGGTGTAGAGCTCGGGTTTCGAGGGATCAACCTTCACGCTCTTCACGTTTGCCAGCGACTGTCGAAGCGCCTCCCACTGCTCGGGCGACCGCCAGTCGGGGTCGAACACGCGGAGGTATGGCTCCTGCTCCATCTGCTCCAGAATCTGCTGGTGGCTCTTCGAGGATTCGTCGACGAACTTCCAGCCGATCCGGGCCTGATCGTAGTTGCTCGGATCGGTGCTGCTGGGATGCATGGAATACTTTCGCGGCCGGGTCGACGACTTGAGCAGGTTGTA
>JBIIOL010000546.1:0-2897 GCA_044336965.1 Pirellulales bacterium
TCACCCTGGCGAGCCGTCTGGAGACGACGATCCCCGCCAACGCGATCGAATATCTGAACCGGCTCGGCGATCTGCTCTTCGTGCTGGCTCGGGAGGCGAATCGTCGGGACGGAGTTGCCGACGATCCGTGGCATCCGGCGACATGACCGACGGTTTCACACCGGCTCCCGTGACCTCCTTCCGCCCCGCCGTCACGCGGGCTGCGGCGGAGCTGGCGTCGCTTCGGCAGCGGGTGGCCGCGGAACATGCGGCCGGCGCGGCGGGCATCCAGACGTGCGGCCTCGCCTCCGATCTCTGCGATCAGATAGTGATCGGCCTTTGGGATGCCGTTCTGGATGATCTGCCCACGGCGGACGCGGCCACGCTTCGCCGCCATGCGGTGCTCGTGGCCCACGGCGGCTACGGTCGGCGGGAGATGGCACCGTTCTCCGACATCGATCTCATGCTGCTGCACGACCGTCAGGCTGCCGGCCCGGTCGCCGCCGCCGCGAAGCGGCTGCTGCAGGACCTGTTCGATGCCCGCGCCGACGTCGGGCAGAGCGTGCGTACGGTGGACGAGGCCTGCCGCCTGGCCGCTGCCGATGCGACGGTCCTCAGTTCGCTCCTCGAGTGCCGGCCGCTGGCGGGCAACCCTGACCTGCTCACGCGGCTCGAAACCCGGCTGCGGGGTCTCGTGCAGCGAGGACAGTCGCGGCAGGCCCGGGCCGTCGTCGATGCCCGACGTGAGGAGGCGGTGAAGTTTGGCGAAACCGTCGCGCTCCTGGAACCAAACGTGAAGCGGTCGCCCGGCGGCCTGCGCGACATCCAGCTTGTGCGGTGGCTGGGCCGGATCCTTTATGGCGAATCGACGTTCGACCGGCTGGTGCTGGCGGGCGGCCTGTCGCCGGCCGATGCCGACACGCTCCGCGACGCGGCCGAATTCCTGACCCGGCTTCGGAACGAGTTGCATCTCACCGCCGGCAAGGCGGCCGACGACCTCACGCGGGATCAGCAGCTCCGCATCGCCGAGGCCCGCGGCTTCGAGTCACGGGATGGGCTGCTCGGTGTGGAGCGGTTCATGCGCGACTACTTCAGGCACACGCGCGGCGTAGCCCAGGTGGCCGAGACACTCGTGGCCGGCCTTCGCCGTCCCAGTCCGGCGCGGGCCTTCGTCTCTGGCATGCTCGGCAACAGAGTGGACGGGGTGTTCCGTGTCGGGCCGCACGACGTGGCGGCGGTCAGCGGCTGCCTGCCCCAGGTGACGGGCAGTCTCGACTCGATCGTCCGGCTCGTGGAACTGTCGATGCTCTACGACCTGCCCATCGAACACGCCACGTGGGTCGCGGTGCGCGCCCAGACGGCGGGCCTGCCCGCCACCGACGATGCCATGCGACGGTTTCTCGGCCTCTTCGCCCGGCCACAGCGGCTGGGGTATGCGTTGCGCCGCCTGCACGAGGTGGGGGCGCTCGAGATCCTGATCCCAGAGTTCGCCCACGCCCGGCATCTGTTGCAATTCAACAACTACCACAAGTACACCGTCGACGAGCACTGCATCGTGGCCGTCGAACGGGCCGCCGAACTGCAGGACGAAGCCGGCTGGCTCGGCGACGCGTGGCGGCAGCTCAACCGCAAGCGGCCCGTGCTGCTGGCGCTGTTGATCCACGACCTCGGCAAGGGTTTCGTCGAGGACCACAGTGATTTGGGGGCGCGAATGGCCCGCGACGTCGCGGCCCGCTTCGGACTGCCGGCCGACGAGGCAGAGATCATCGAGTTTCTCGTGCAGAAGCATCTGGCGATGGCGCACCAGGCGTTTCGGCGGGACACCACCGACGACAGCCTCGTGGTGCGGTTTGCCCGCGACGTCGGATCGCCGGAGGTGCTGCGGATGCTCGCGGTGCTCACCGCGGCCGACGTCAGTGCCGTCGGGCCGGGTGTCTGGACGCGGTGGAAGGCCGACCTGCTGGGAGAACTCTACTTCCGCACGCTCGGAACCCTCGACGGCGAGAGCCCATCGGTGGCGGCGGAGCGTCATCGTCGCGTGCTCGACGAGCTCATCGCAGGCCGCGATGACGACGACGGCGTCGCGCGTCTCGCGAAGCAACTACCGCTCTCCTATCTCCACGACACCGAGCCACGCCACATGCTCGAGGAACTGCGAAAGCTGTCCCGCCTGGCTGCCGACGGGCTTTTCGTGGGAACCCGTTGGCAGCCCGCGACGGGCACCGTGGCCGTCACCGTGGCGGCGCGGGAGTCGGTCGCCAGCGGCGTGTTCCATCGGCTCACCGGCGCCCTCACCAGCCAGCGGCTGGAGATCCTCGCTGCCGACATCCACACGCTCGACCAGTCGCTCGTGCTCGACCATTTCGTGGTGCATGATCCGGATTATGCGGACGAGCCGCCTGCGGAGCGGTTGGCCGAGATCACGTCAGCCATCCGCGCCGCGGTCAAGGCGGACCGATCGCCTTCGTTCACGCGACGGTGGAATCCATTCGCACCGCAGCCCAATCGGGCCGCGATCGTGCCGGCGCGGGTTCGCTTCGACAACGAGAGTTCCGCACGCGCCACGATCCTGGAGGTGTTCGCCCACGACTCGGTCGGTCTGCTCTATGCGATCGCGCGGACGATTTTCGAGGAGGGGTTGTCGGTGCGGTCGGCAAAGATCGGCACCTATCTCGACCAGGTGGTGGATGCGTTTCACGTCACTGACGAGGCGGGCCGGAAGGTGGTCGACCCCGAGCGGCTCGCCAGGATCCGCGATGCCCTCGAACGCGTGGCCGCCCCCGTCACAGGGCCGGGGTGAGACTGGACGAAGTTGCTGGGGCGCATGAAATCTCCAGATGCTGAGGAGCCGGTCGGAGGCACGCGCAGGAGCCGGTGCATTCTGCGACTCACGAGCGATGCGCGATTCGGCCAAGAGC
>JBIIOL010000548.1:0-2891 GCA_044336965.1 Pirellulales bacterium
CTCAACTACGTGCCGACCGGCATCGGTGCCGACACCCACATCGCCGACTGGGCCCATTTCAATGCGATCGCCTACAACCCCAAGACCGACCAGATCATGGTCTCGTCGCGTGAATTCAGCGAAGTGTGGATGATCGACCACAGCACGACGAGCGAGCAGGCCGCCGGCCAGACCGGTGGCCGGTACGGCAAGGGGGGCGATCTCCTCTGGCGGTACGGCAACACCGCGAGTTGGAACCTCGGCACCCGGGCGAACCAGCAGCTCTACTTCCAACACAACGTCCAGTGGATCGCCGAAGGACTGCCCGGCGCCGGCAACGTCTTGCTCTTCAACAACGGCTGGAACCGGGCCTCGGGGGGATCGTTCTCGTCCGTGATGGAACTCAAGCCGATCCGCTATGGCGTTGGCCGGCTCGTCTGGAACTACGCAGCCACCCCCCCCTCGCGATTCTTCGCTGCCATCGTGTCGGGAACGCAGCGGCTCCCGAACGGCAACACGCTGATCGCCGAGGGAACGACCGGCCGTATCTTCGAAGTGACCCGTGCCCGCAGGATCGTCTGGCAGTACGTCAACCCCGACACGTTGACCGGACCGGTCAAGCAGGGCGTCACGCCGCCGACCGTGCAGATCACCGGGCTCGGCGGCACCCCTAACGTGCGCACGAACCTGACCTTCCGGGCGCTCCGCTACGCCCCGTCCTACGTTGGCCTCACCGGCAAGACGCTGACTCCGCGGGGCACGATCGAGAAGTAACCGATCTCAGGAATGAGAGTGGCACGGGTTGGGGCCCCGGCAGTCGCCGGCAGTGAGGGCTACACGAGCTTCGTCTTTCCCGGAATCGCATGCTCCGGCGTCGGCAACGACGCATCCAGGGCCAGGTTCTTGGGAAACAGGTCGAGCGTCGACTCCTTCGTCAGGAACTCCCACGAGACCTTCTGGCCGGTGTAGGCGGCCACCCGCCCGAGCACGGCCGCCATGGAACTGTCGGCGGTCTGCCTGAGCTCCACGATCGGCTTGCCGGCCCGGATCGAATCGATCAGATCCCTGTGCTCCTGCTTGTAGGCGGCGGCGATGCTGCCGTCCATCTCCCAGACCTTCTCCCCGGCGCGGTTGAAGATCTTTGATCCACTGTTCCCGGCGCCGATGTGGCACTCGCCTTCCGAACCATAGACGACGTTGCTCACGTCGCTGGCGGCCCCGGGCAGCTGCCGGCACATGAACGACACGACCCGATGGCCCGGATACTCGTAATCGATGCTCATGTTGTCCCAGAGCTCGCTATCCTCCGGCCGCGTGAAGCGTCCTCCCGAACCGAAGGCCGAGACCGGGTTGGCGTCCATGACCCAGTTCATCGCGTCGATGTTGTGCACCGCCTGCTCCACGATCTGGTCGCCGCTGAGCCAGATGAAGTGATACCAGTTGTTGAGCTGATACTCGGCGTCGCTCATGCCCTCTGTCCGCGGGCGATACCAGATGCCTCCTGAGCAGTAGCGCGCTGTGGCGCCGACGATGTCGCCGATGGCACCCTTGCGGATCTGCTCCACGGCACCGATGTAGTTCGTCTGCCGGCGATACTGCGTGCCGGTGACGATGGCCGTGCCGGCGGCGACCGCCTTGTCGTGCGCCTCAAGGCAGATCCGGTATCCGGCCGGATCGACACACGCCGGCTTCTCGGCGAACACATGCTTGCCCGCCTCGACCGCCTCACGCACGTAGGCGGGCCTGAAGCCGGGAGACGTGGTCATGAGCACGACGTCGACGTTCGGGTCATCGAGCACCCGCTTGTACGCGTCGAGGCCGCCATACATCTTGGCGTCGTCCAGCGCCACCTTCTCCTTGTGCGGTCCGGTCAGCATCTGGCGCAGCGACGCGCACTTCGAAACGGAGAGATCGGCCGCCGCCACGAGCTTGACGTTGTCGTTGATCGTCAGGGAATCATTCGCCGCGCCCGATCCCCGGCCACCGCAGCCGACGATGCCCAGCCTCAACTCGCGAGTCTCCTCGGCGGCGGCCACCGACGAATGCACCATCAGCCCGGCGGCGACGGATGCCGTCGCGCCGACCCCGAGAAAACCGCGGCGACTCGGGCGGGCGTCGCAAGACAACCGCGCGTTGTCCTCGCCGCCGTCGACGTGACGAGCAGGTGAATGCCGGGTGCTGCGGGCCATGGTGAAATTTCCCCATGAAACGTGGTGCAGAAAGAATCCCTTATTGCGCGAGGATTATCGGCACCCGCACAGGGCTGGTCAATGACGGCGCTGGGCAGGGTCGGAAACCGGCACCACGCCAGATCCTTGCTGACGGTGACGCCGTTGCCGCGCAGGCAACGTTCTGTGCGGCACCGATGTCGTCCCCCCGCTCTGCCGACTACGACTCAGGCTGCCTGACGACGAACCGGCACGACGCCCTCGTAGGCCTCCCATGCCGTGCCGACAGCGGCCAGCGCATCGAACACGCTGATCTCTCCCCGCTCGAAGGCCTCGACTGCAGCCTTGACCTCAGCCATCGTCATGATCGCAGACGTCGCCAGCGAAAGAATCTCGTTCGGTACCACAGTCACACTCCTTTGCAAGAACAATCCCACGCTGCATGCCAAGCTCGCTGCTTGGCGTGGGGGGACTGATACAGAGATATGGTCGCTGGAGTATTTCACGATGCGATCATCGGAGTGCCCGTTGTTCCTTGCACGACATCCTCTCGCCACCGCCATGACACTTCGACATCGACTTTTTCATCTGTCACGACACGATCACGAAAGCTCGTTTCAGCCGTGCCACCGACCAGTCGACACTTCGCGAGCGACCAACGGTGCCGAGCTCGCCATCGAGGGGGGATGCTTTTTGCGACTCGATCGGTCACGCTCCTTGGATTCAGCGTATGGCTCGGTGTCG
>JBIIOL010000549.1:0-2886 GCA_044336965.1 Pirellulales bacterium
CTTGAACTTCATCCCCGACTTCGCCTGGGCGAGCATGGTGTTGTAGGCGTCGGTACGCACCTTGAGGGCCAGCACCCGGCCGAGCGACAGGTCGTAGCCGGCCTGCCACCGCTTCTCGGTGATGGCATCACGATCGGGGAGCCCCGACTTGAGCAACTCCGCAAGCATGTCAATCCGTGGCTGGACGCGGGCCGCCGTCTTCTGCGCCTCGCTCAACAGCAGCGCCAGCGCACCGTCGTCCTTGCGGGGGAAGGTCATCGTGGGCGATTCCATCGGACTGATCTCGACCGATCGGGCCGCCTCGACGAGCGCCTTTTTGGCGCGGTTACCGGCGAGCATCTTGTCGATGGTGACGGCCGACAGGTAGTCCGGTTGGTAATTCCGCATCACGTCGGGATCGAAGAAATACCGCAACTGCGACGACATCGCCGCGGTGGCATCCCTGGTCACCCTGCCCTGGGCTCCGCGGTTGGCGTGCACGGCGAAGTAGATGCCGCCGGTCGCGGCACAGAGTTTCGAGAGGCTGAACGGGCCAAAGCCCGAGTCGATCGCCTCATCAGCCAGATTTCCCGAACGGACGTGAACCACCTCGGGATAGAGCGTCTCGGGCCCCTGCTCCACCACTGCCCACTGCACATCCTGATCGTATTTGGCATCGAATTCGACGAACTTGAACCGCACGTCCTTCGTGCCGAACGGAGCTGGCACTCCGACGACGTAGACCGGGATGCCGAACTTGCGGCAGAACACGGCCGTATTGTCGGCCTCATTCTGGTCGTTGCCCACCTCGTCGGTGAACACGACGATCATCACGTTCCTCCGTGGCGCCCGGCGAAAAACACTGGCCTCCTGGGCCGCGGCGCGGATCGCCGTGAACGTCATCTCGACACCTGAATCATCGACGGGAATCGACTCGATCGCCTTCACGACCGCGGTGGCGTCATCGGTGGGCTTCGTGACCAGTTTCACGCTCTTGCCAAATGCCACGACCATGTTCTTGAGGTCCGGTCTGTGGGCAGGCACACGATTGACACCCAACTCGTCGAACACGCGCTCCAGACGGGAGGCGATCTCTTTGCGCTGACCCGCCAGGCTCACCGACTGGTCAAACACCCAGCAGATCACCGTGGGGTGCCTGTCCAGCGATGCGGCGATTTCACCCGTCAGCCGATCGACGGCCCCCGTCGCCCCCGTCGCCCCCGCACCGACGGCCCCCTTGACGATGAAGGTTTCGTCGATCGTCGCTGCCGTTGGAATCACGTCGAGGGGTTCGAGGGTGATGTCGCTGGGCACATCCAACTCCTCTTCGACCGGAACAACAGACTGTTCGGCGAGCGTGGGAGCGAGGGCCTGCGCCACTTCCATGGTGCTGTCCTCGCTGACAGCCCCGGTCTCCGAGTCCTGCTCATCCGCGACAGCCATTTCGCGGGGCGCGTCCAGCACCTCCTCCACGGCCTCCTGTGGCTGGATGATCGTGATCGCCGGGGCGGATCGGGACGGCTCCCTCAGCGCGACCATCGCCAGCGACAACAGCACGACCACGTGGATCAACAGGCTGATCAACCAGGCCGGACTGTCGCCGTCGAGCGGGGTCTCCTCCTCACCCGTGTATTCCTGCCACCAGCGCCTGGTCTGTGCCAGGAACCCGCCCGACGACGCGGCGTGTTGAGTCTCGGTTTCGAAAGATGCCATCTGAATGATCCCGGGGGACTCTACGGCTGCGCGACGGGGGCCCAGCGTCCGTCCGCCCCCCTAGGATACCGCAAATCACCGGCCGCGGGCGGACCTCGCTCCATCGTTCGATTCGGACGGCGGCGGCAAATTATTCCCCCGTGCGCCGGTGTGCCCGCAGCCTTGGCCGCGTCGGGGCCTACCGACCGCCCAACCGGCCTCGAGAGCCCCCTGGGGGATCTCCCGGCTTGCCCCGTCCAGACGCCGAGTGATAGCTTTTTGAGAGAGGTTTTGCCAAAACGGGCGTAGCCGTTTGGGTTCCCCTCCACACGTCCTGGGAAAAAAGCCGATGGCCCTCCTCGTGGCACCCTCCATCCGTTGGTTTTGCCGTCTGTGCCTTGCAGCTTTGCTGCTGCCATCATCCGCCCCCGCCAGCCGAGCGGCCGAGACTGCAACCGCTTCGGCGGTGAAAGCCGCCGAGGAGCTACGGCTGGAAACCTCGGACGGCATCCGAATCGCCGCCTGGTACTACCCTGCACCGGAGCAAGCCGCAGCGGTTGCCACGGTCATTCTGGTTCACGATCTCGACGGCTCACACAAGACAGTCGATGCGCTGGCCCGAAACCTCCAACGGGCGGGATGCGCCGTCGTCACCCCGGACCTCCGCGGCCATGGCGGCAGCGGGCTTCGCCCCGCTGCCCCCGCCGGCAGCGGCGGCAAGTCCGACTCCGCTGAGCCGAGGCTGCCGATCAAGAAGATCGACCTGGAGTCGATGGCCGCCGCACACGGGGGCAGTGTCCGCGAGCAGTCCGCGGTACGGGGCGAGATCGAGGCCGTCCGCAACTGGATCAAACAGAAATCCGACGGACGCACGGTCGACATCGACCGTCTGTGCGTCGTCGGCTGCGGCCTTGGAGGAACGCTCGCTTCCATGTGGACGACCGCTGACTGGAATTGGCCACCGATTGCGACCGGACCGCAGGGGCAACAGGTGCGGGCGCTCGCGCTGATCAGCCCGGTCTGGGCCACGAAGGGCATCTCAATCTCCACGGCTCTGGCGAGCGAGTCCCTCCAACACGCGGTGCCGATCATGGTGGTGGCAGGCAAGGGCGATCGGGAAGCCATCCGCCTGTTTGATCAGTTCAAGCGTCTTCGCCCGAGCCAATGGTTCCAACAGCGGTTCGGGCAGCCGTCGGAGAAAGCCAAGGATCTCGA
>JBIIOL010000078.1:0-9971 GCA_044336965.1 Pirellulales bacterium
GTCACGATGTTGCCCTGCGAGCCGACGCCGTAGTTGACGCCAAATCGCCATTCAAACCAGTCATTGCCGCCGATGCGGACCAGCAGCTCCGGGTAGTTGTTGGTGGGCAGCCCGACTGGGTTGTCGATGAACACATAGGAGCCCTCTGAGAGGACGGTGTCCGGGTCGACTGTGTGGGTGGACGGCGTGAACGCATCGCGGTCGGTGCCCAAATCGCCAGCCCGCTCGCCTGCCGCCGCCAGGGCGCAGCACGTGCACGCGAGCATGACGACGAGCTTCACAGCGAGCATCAAGGCCGTCGCGGCCCTCCGGCCGCCCCCAGAGAGCCAGGCATGACTACCCGCACAGCGGGAGCGACCTCTCGAGCCTGGCCAGCGATCGCTCCCTGCCGAGGATCGCCAGACAGTCGTAGAGGCCGGGGCCCACCGTCTTGCCGGTCACCGCCACGCGGACCGCGTGCACGAGATCGCCCACCTTCACGCCCGCCTCCTCCACCACCCGCTTGAGCGTCTCTTCCAGAGGGGCTGGCTCGAACGGTGCAACGCCTCCGAGCGCGGTCGCATACTTCGCCACAAGGTCCCGCACGCCCGGCTTGGCGAGCCGCTGCTTCACGGCCACCTCGTCGAGCGGTGGCTCGTCGAGCAGGAAGAAATCGGCGTAGGCGAGGATGTCGCCCCCCACCTTGAGCCGGTCGCCCGAGGCCTCGATCACCCGCCGCACCGTCGCGGCCGCCTCCGGGGGCACCGGATCGGCCACGAGCTTCGCCTTCACGAGAAATGGCAGCATGAACACCAGCTTCTCGTCGACCGAGAGCCCGTGCATGTAGTGATCCTGAACGGCCCAGAGCTTCTTCGGATCGAAGCTGGCCGGCGAGGAGTTGATCCGCTCGAGTGTGAAGTGGCTGACGAGTTCGTCGCGTGAGAAGAACTCCGTCTTGTCGTCGTATGACCAGCCCAACAGCGCCAGGTAGTTGTCGATCGCCCAAGGGAGGTAGCCCACCTCCCGGTAGAAGTCGACGATGACGGGATTGAAGGTGTCGGCATCGGCGGTGAGGCCGATCCGTTCGGCGATCCGTGTGCCATGCTCTGCCACCTGCTTGAAGTCGGGATTCTTCAGATACTGCGCGAGCTTCCGCTTGCTCAGTTTCGTGCGGCTGCCCGGCTCGGCCACCAGCGGCAGATGGGCATATGCGGGCAGTTCATAGCCCAGCGACAGCGCGATGAAGGCCTGACGCGGCGTGTTGGAGAGGTGCTCCTCGGCGCGGATCACGTGCGTGATCTCGAGGTCGTGGTCGTCCACCACGCTCGCGAGGTGGTAGAGGCAGGAGCCGTCGGCCCGCTGGATGACGTGATCCTGCTCCCGCTCCCAGGCGAACTCAACGCGTCCGCGGACCGCGTCGTCGATCACGAGCGCCGATTCCCGAGGCATCTTGAGCCGGACCACGCTCGGCCGCCCCTCGGCAGCGAAGCGGGCGGCGTCGGCGTCCGTGAAGGCGGCGAACCGCCGGCTGTAGAGAAATGGTTTCCCGGCTGCCTGTGCGGCCTTCCGCTCCTCGTCAAGCTCGGCGGTGGTGGCGAAGTCGCGGTAGGCATGGCCGGAGGCCAGCAGCCTGTCGACTGCGGCGCGGTGGCGGTCGGCCCGCTGCGACTGGAAGTACGGCGCGTGGGGCCCGCCCACGCCCGGCCCCTCATCCCAGTCGATGCCCAGCCACTTGAGCCCGGAGAGGATCGGCTCGAGGGCCTCGTCGACATTGCGGGCCACGTCGGTGTCGTCGATGCGCAGGATGAACTGTCCGCCCCGCTGTCGGGCGAAGAGCCAGTTGAAGAGCGCCGTCCTCACTCCACCGATATGCAGATAGCCGGTGGGACTGGGCGCGAAACGTGTGCGGACGGTCATGGTGAAACTCCTGTGACGGCAGCACTATCGGGCACACGCCAGCCGCCGTCAAAAGTGGTCAGGCAGCCCGGCTCATGCGGGCGAGCTTCCTCATGCGTTTTCGCTCCGCTTTGGAGAGATGCCGCCCGGACTGCTCAAAATCGTCTTCCGTATCGGCCGCATCCGCGCCGTCGACGAACTCGGTGTGCCCGTGTTCCTGGCCGACTGGGTCGTCGTCCTCGTCATCACGCGTTTGTCTGGTGGCGGATTCGTCGAGGGATTCGGCGGTGGCGGCTGGCTTGCGTGGCGTTTGGGCGGGGGTGCCCCCCGTCGATTCCCTGGTCGACTGTTTGTCGGTGGCCTTGCGGACCGGCAGCCCACGGACCTCGCGGAGCACCGACCGCGCAGCCGCCAGCATCGCGATCGCTGCCAACACCGCGCCCGCCATCCAGCAGACGTTGCCGATGATCTGGTGAAACTCGCGTCCCGGAAGTCCCCGGTGCGCGATCCAGCCGCAGGCGGCCGCCGCAGCCCAGGCGGAAAGGCACAGCGCCAGCCACAGGCCCGTTGCCGCCCGCTCGTGCAGCGGCAGCACGGCCCAGAGCCCGACCGCAACGTAGAGCACCCCTGCCAGCAGCACCCACCAGCCCGTGCCGTTCGGTCCGAGCGTGATGCCCGTGGCATCGGAAACGAGTGCGGCGAAAAGTTCCCCCAGCGGCACCTGCCCCGCACAGGCGGTAAGCGTGAAGAGACCGGCCAGCCAGCCCCAGGCCCGGTAGCGGCCCCGATAGTCGTCCCGACGATGCCGCCGCATCAGCCGCACGATGAGGGCCGTCGCCGTGGCGGTCACCAGGCTGAGTTGCGCCAGCCAACCGCCCAGCGACAGGAACGAATGCACGTCGAGACAGCGGCGGGCCGACGCTATCGTGGATGCGAATCGCGAGGAGTCGCTACGGAAGACGGGTCCACCGGCCACCGCCTCCCAGAGGCCCACGCCCACAGCCGCGGCGAGCAGGACGAGCAGACCCGCAGCCGCCAGGGCGAAGCCACCCAGTCCCGTCGGCAGCAGCGTGGCCAGACTCGGCTGGTGTTCCGGCAGCGCCTCTGGCGAATAGTCTGCCAGGCGGCGAGGCTCGGGATGAGAGGACGAGGACGTGGACGCGGAGCGGTTCCACGAGAGGACCAGCCGCCGACGTTGGTCTCGGCGCTGGCTGGCAGCGTGTGACATGGGGGCAGATTCCATCCAAGAGGCCGCGGGACCATAGGTCCCCGCGCGGTCCGCGGCCGGCATCCTGCCGCACCTCGGTCGAACCGCCTCAGGGCATTTCGACCGAACCGCGTCGACGGATTCAGTGCCTGGGTGACAGGCAGGTTATGACGCATCCCCGGCAGGTTCGGCAGAGTCGACACCCAGCCCATTTGCCGGGTTCGCCGCTCTGCGGTACCCTTCCCGCATCCACCGTACGAAAACTTGGAGATTCATCGCCATGGCCTACACGCTTCCCGCCCTGCCCTACGCGTTCGACGCACTCGAGCCTTCCATCGACGCCCGCACGATGGAGATCCACCACGACAAGCACCACGCCGCCTACGTGACGAACCTCAACAAGGCCCTCGAGGGCCATGCCGATCTGGCGGCACTGCCGATCGAGAAGCTGATTGCCGGCCTCGACAAGGTGCCCGAGGCGGTTCGCACCGTGGTTCGCAACAACGGTGGCGGCCACGCCAACCATTCGCTGTTCTGGGAGACGATCGGCAAGGGCAAGGGCGGCGAACCCGCCGGCCACCTCGGCGAGGCGGTCAGGAGCGTGTTTGGCGGATTCGACACCTTCAAGGAGGCTTTCACGAAGGCGGCCATGGGCCGGTTCGGCAGCGGCTGGGCCTGGCTTTCCGCGGATCCGCAGGGCAAGCTGCTCGTCGAGAGCACGGCCAATCAGGACAGCCCCATCATGCAGGGCAACACGCCGCTGCTGGGCATCGACGTGTGGGAGCATGCCTACTATCTGCTCTACCAGAATCGGCGGGCTGATTACGTGAACGCGTTCTACAACGTCATCGACTGGGACTCCGTCGGCAAGCGTTTCGCCGCGATCAAGAAGTAGAACGACCCCAGGCAACCCGGGGGCCGCAAGCACTTTGTGCTTCGCTCAACGAGCCGGTCCCAGTGCCAACAGCCCGTGTCTTCCCCATCTTGCCAGGACGGTTTTGTCCCGGTGTGATGGGAGGCATGGGCTGTTGTCGTTCTGCTGCCGTTGACTTTTCTTCGCGCAAATCCTTATTTCCCTCCCAGCCGGCGAACCGATACTTTCGGCATCGTTTCACGGCTGGAGGGATTTGCATGACTGCGCAGAAGAAACACGCCAACAGACACCTGGCCATCCACACCCGTTCACCGGGCAGCAGGCGGGGCACGACTGCGAGGATGCTGTTCGCTGCCGCCGTGATGGGCTGCGTCGTGCCGACGGTGGGCTGTAAAACCGGCACCTCGTTGAGCAAGCCCTCTTGGTGGACGTTCGGCGGAACGCCGAAAGCCGAGGCCGATTCCCTCGCTTCGGCGCCCCCCTATGGCGGCGACATCAAGAAGCCATCGGAGTCAGCCAAGCAATACCCGACCACCTCGACCCCCAGCGGCTACGTGATCACCGGCACCGCCACGCCGTCTGGAACGGTCGCGCAGCAGTTTCAGACCGCGCAGCCGCAGACACCGGTTGTCTACGGAACCACGCCGCCACCGCCGCCGACGTCGGCCGCAGCGGTCGCGGCAGCAACCCCCGCAACCGTGCCGCAGCAGCCCACCCCATCGTCGATCGCGCCGCAGGTGGGACCGTATGCCCCCCTGGCAGGAGACTCGATCCCGCCGCCGGGTCAGCCACTGCCGCCGATCTCACCGTCGACGACGCCCGGCATGGCCAGCATGCCTGGCACGCCGAGCACGCCCTCGACTCCCACGGAGGCCATGTTGCCGAACACGGCCTACTCGAATTTCTCGGCTCCGGCGGCCAGCCCCGTCGGCGCCGTTCCTCCCGGGCCACGCATGGCCGATTCTCGTGCCGCTGATCCGGCTGCCGCCATCCCGGCCGCTGCACTGCCGGCGGAGGCGGCCGCCTACGGGGTTTCTCGGTACTCCGGCGCTACGGCGAGCCGGTTCTCGGGTGGCGACGCTGCCTCATTCTCGCCACCGCCAGCGGCCTACACAAACCCTGTCGACGCGGGGTATCCCGCGCAGCCAGCCGTCTCGCCGCTTGCCGTTCCACCGGCAGCCGCTCCGGGTGCGCCGGGACTGCTCCAACCGTCAGCCCAGCCGGTGCGGCGGCCCGACCCCGTGTACAGGCCCGGCGGCACGTCCAGCTACCGTCCCAGCCGCGCGATTCTCGCGGATGAGTCCGCACCGCCGCCCGCGGCCGTGCGCACGGCTTCGTTCGAGGAGCCGGCAGTCACGATCCAGCAGTGACAGGCCGGTTGTGGTACAAGTCGGAGCATGCTCTGGTGCCGGTCGCGTAGCCATCCCGCCTCGACCCGCCGCATGGTCTGCCGTGCGGTCGTGATCGTGGTGTGCCGGGTCGCGGTGTGCCGAATCGCAGTGCTCATGGGCATGGTGGCAGGATGTGCTGACGCCGGGCATGCTGCCGGTGCGGAGCCGGCGGTGGTGTTCCAGGGGATGCTTTCCCTGCCGAAACACGTCGACGACACCGAAGGCAACGCGGTGGAAATCACGGGCCTCAGCGGCGTCGCGTGGCTGGGCGACGACCGTTACGTGGCCGTGATGGACAACAGTCAACACCTGCTGTTGTTTCGGCTGTCGCTCACGCAGACGGGAAAGCCGATCGCGGTCGAATCGCTCCGCGTCGTGACGCTTTCGCAGCGGCATGACTATGAGGACGTGGTGCCCTGCCCGGGAACGGTCGCCCAGGCCATGCATCGGGATCGCAAACGGACGGCTGGCGACCGTGACGGCGACAGCGAACCGTGCGTGCTGGTCTGCGAAGAGGACACGCCGGCCGTGCGGGCGTTTTCGCTCGCGGATGGCAGCATGATCGGGACGGTGCCTCTGCCCGAGAACCTCATGAAGCGGCGGCCCAATCGCGGCCTGGAGTCGCTGGCGATCGAACCCGACGGCCGCTCTCTTTGGACTGCCAATGAGGAGGCTCTCGCCACTGACGGGCCGCCTGCCGCAGTCGGCGGCGGCACGGTGGTGCGGCTGACGCGGCTTCCAGTCGCGAACGAGCAACAGCCATTGCCATTCGACCGGCTTCGATCCCGCCGTGACGCCCCTCCGCCCGTCGCCTTCCAGGCGGCGTACGCCGTCGATCCACCCCATGCGTTCGTCCGTGTGTTCGCCGGGCAACCGCTCTCGGGTGTCGCGGCGCTCGTGGCCCTGGGCCGCGGCAGGCTGCTGGTGCTGGAACGCAGTGGCGGGCCCGGCCTGCCGCCTTTCGCCAGCCGGGTCTATCTCGTCGATACCAAGGTCGCCGTCGATATCTCCGCGGTGGAGCGCGATCTGTTCGCCCGTAAGGAGGCGATCGTGGAAAAGCGTCTGCTCTGGTCCGACTCGTTGGGGATCAATCTGGAGGGGTTGTGCCTCGGGCCAATGCTGGCAGATGGCAACCGTGCGCTGGTTGCGATTGCCGACAATGGCGGGATCGGCACGCCGAATCAGCTCGTCGGTCTCTCGCTCGTCACGCCGGCCCCGGCCGCAAAACCGGGGGTGCTGGGGGCGGTGGCGGCCCTCGTGGCGATCGCCGTGGTGGTGGGCAGGCTCACCAGCCCATAACCATGTTCGACTCGATCACCCGGCGGGCCCGATCGAGATCGTCCCCTGTCTCGTGCATGTAGAGTCGGATGGCATGCAGCTTGTCGCCCTGAGCCTTGGAGAGGCATTCTCGCGCGGTATTGCAGGGGTCGACACGTGATCCGCTGGGACCCGAACTGAGACCCGAACTGAGGCCCAGCGCCGATTTGGAGATCACCCACGTATCCCGGGGCCGACGGGTGAGACGGACGATTCTTTCCCCGGGATAGGCATCCTCGACAACGGCCCCCGCCGCCTGCTCGTCGGCTGCCCAGGAGATGATGATGTGGGCGTCGGTTTCGATCTCGAAGAGCGGCATGGCAGGTTCCCGTGGAGGGCTGAACGGTCCAGGAGACGTACGTGTCTGAAGACATTACGTCAGGCCAAGCAGGCCAGTCAATTGTTCACGCTGGCGGGTTGTGGCTACGATGGTCTGAAGTTCGGCCCTATTGAGGTGTGATGCGATGCGGTACGACCGGCATGGTTTTCCGATCCCCGCGGAGTTCGAGCGGCCGGCGACGGCGCACGATGCGGCTGATTTCGGTCGCGTCGGGCCCCGGCCAGCCATGCTCGAGAAGGACGACGGCTACGGCGTTGGCCGTGCCGCGCCTGTGCCTGCTGGCCGCCAGCGGCCCGGGGCCTGGAAACGATGGCTGTTGCTGGCCGTCATTCTCGGGGGAGTGGTGCCGGCGATCGTGATTCCGCAGGTGCTCCCCGTCGTCCGGGAGGTGGTCGTGCAGTGGTCGCTCGAGCAAGCGGCCGAGTGCGAGGCACGCAGCGACATCGGGGGAGCGGTCGCGGACGTGAGCCGGGCACTCCGTTGGCTGGGTGACGATGCCGACCTGCTCTGCATGCGGTCCATGCTCAGGCTCGAGGAACGCGATGCACCCGGCTGTCTCGAGGATGCCATGCGCGCCAGCGGGATCGCCCCCACGGCTGTCCAGCCATGGCGGGTGAGAGCACTGGTGAACGTCGTCCTCGAAGACGTTGAATCGGCGCTCGCCGCCTCCGACATGGTGATCAATCTCTCGGCTCCAGGCGATCCCGACGCTCTCAACCACCGGGCCTACATCCGCGGGCTGGTGGGCCGTGATCTGCCCGCTGCCCTCGCGGACATCGACCGCGCGATCGGCGGCTCCGAGGAAGCGTCGCCCGAGATGCTCGACACGAGGGGCTTCCTGCTGCATCTGCTGGGACGCCACCGTGATGCAGTGGACCAGCTCAATCTCGCCATCACGGGCATGCAGCAGAATCGCCGCAAGCTCGGCCTGCTGGCTGGGCGGGTTGATCCCGTGCAATTGGCCTGTCGTGTGCGTGTGCTCGAGCACGGCATGGCCGTGATGCTCCACCACCGGGCCCTGGCCTGTCGGGCCGTCGGCCTCGAGGAACAGGCCAAGCAGGATTTCGACCTGGCGGACCGCAAGGGGTTCGATCCGACCCGCGGAATTTTCTGAAGACAGGCATTGCATGCGGTGACGCGGCAAAAACGGCCTCTTTTGAAGCGGCGGGAAAACCGATACACTAGAGTCCTTACGGCGAAGGCCCGTTGTGACCGGTGGTATGGCCATCAGTCACGCACGGGGGTGTAGCTCAGTTGGTTAGAGCGCCAGCCTGTCACGTTGGAGGCCGCGGGTTCGAGTCCCGTCACCCTCGCTGTTTTCTCTCGCGGACGTGCGTCCGCCACAATCCCCGCTGTCAGGGTTCCCGCTGTCAGGGTTCCCGCTGTCGGGGTTCCCGCTGTCGGGGTTCTTGGCCGTCAGGATTCCTGACGGCCAGCAGGCCGCTGATCGTGCGGCCCGGGCCGATCGCCCGTTCACCCCGCGGCCTCGCCCCGCAGCCACGCGGAGATCCGCGATGCCATCTGCCCCAGTGGCACGACCTCGTCGGCCAGGCCGGCTTCGCTGACGGCCTTTGGCATTCCATACACGACGCAGCCCTCGGGAGACTGCGTGAGTACGGTGCCCCCTCGCCGCTTGAGTTCACGGCACCCGTCGAGCCCGTCGCACCCCATCCCGGTGAGCACCGCCGCCAGTACCCGACCGTCGTAGAGCCGCGCTGCCGACTCCAGAAGATGATCGACCGACGGCCGACATCCGCGGCGCCGCGGGCCGTCGTCGAGCACGCACGCGACCTGCTCGCCGCGATGCGACACACCGAGGTGACTGCCCCCTGGCGCGACGAGCACCATCCCTGGCCCGACGAGCATGCCGTCGGTCGCCTCCACGACACGGAGAGGCGACATTCCGTCGAGTCGCTCGGCGAGGCTGGACGTGAACTGTGACGGAATGTGCTGCACGACGAACACCGGCACCGGCAGATCGGCGGGAAGCAGCGGGATTACGGTCCGCAGGGCCTGAGGGCCACCCGTGGAGGTGCCGATCACAAGAGCATCGAATCGCGTGGCAGCCGAGGGCCGGGGAGGCCGCCGGGCTGGTCTTTCGGCTGGCCTTTCCGGTGACGGCGTCGTGGTGGCCACCGCCGGGCCTCCCATGCTTTCCCGCACGGCGGCCAGCTTCTCGGTGAGTTCGCGTTGGATGAGGTCGCGACTGACATTCAGATCGACGCCGGCGGGCTTGAGGATGAAGTCGAAGGCGCCCTCCATCAGGGCGGCGACGGTCGTCGGCGCTCCCTGTGCGGTGAGGCTGCTCACCATGATCGACCGCGGCGACAGGCCGCGTTGCTTGAGCGCCCGCAGCACCTCGATGCCGTCGCGGCCTGGCATCTGCACGTCGAGCGTGGCCACGTCGGGTTTCACGCGGGCAATGAGCTCCAGCGCCGCATCGCCGTCGACCGCCGTACCGACGACCTCGACGCCCGCGATCCGGCCGAGGACCGTGAGGAGCATCTGACGGTAGAGAGCGGAATCGTCGACGACGACGACCTTGAGTACGCCTTCAAACATGGTGCTTTACGCGACTGGAAGACGACTCGGGGAGGTTGTGAGGGCGTTGGAGGGCAGTGGATCGTAACGAAGATACCGCCGGTGACGAGGATGATGGCTCGCGGAAGGGCGGTGCTCCTCGTTTTGGATGAAACCGTGCCGGTAAAATTTGAAAGCGCCCTAATGTCAAGTTATACCTCGATGACTCCCCGGGAGAACCATGGGCAGCCGTTTCGCGGCCTGCCGTTCGCCCCCGTACAGGTACCATCGGCATGGAATCCGTCCGCCCCGCAGATGTCAAACAGGCCGCTTCGGCCCAGTTTGTCGGCTTTGAAATCGCTGGCCAAAAGTACCTGTTTCGCATCGAGCGGATCCAGGAAATCATCACTCCCGGCAGCGTGACACGGGTGCCGGACGTGCCCGCCT
>JBIIOL010000079.1:0-9963 GCA_044336965.1 Pirellulales bacterium
GCAGGTCGCCCGCCGCCACCCTGCGGGCCACGTTCACGGCTGCCTGGATCGGAGTGGAAAAGCTGCGGGCCAGGGCGAGGGCTGCCAGCGTGACGCCGAGAATCGTGGCCAGCGCGAGGCCGATGATTGCGGCCCGTTGCCACCGGAGGAGCGCATACGCTTCGCTGGAGTCTTGCTTGACGCACAGTCCCCAGCGGAACGTGGGCAGGAACCGCCAGGCTGCCACCACCGGCTGCCCGCGGTAGTCGATCACCGGTCCATACCCCTCGTCCCCCTTGGCGGCACGCTGGGTCGCCGCGCCGCGCGTCGCACCGAGGGGGAGCAGTTTGTGAAACGGTGCGTTGGCTTCGTGCCGCAAAGGCGCGGTGACGAGCACGCTGTCGCCCTGCCGTTCGCCCGTCACGATCTCGCCGGTAGTTCCCAGGCCGCCGAAATCGGAAAGCATCTGCCAGATGCGTTGCGGGCCGAGCCCCAGTGCCAGCACGCCGACGACGCTGCCATCGTCGACGATCGGACTCGTCACGAAGGCCACCGGCTCCCCGGCCCTGCCGAGCGGTTGGAAGCTGCCGAATTCTGTCTGCAGCGTGGTGCGGCAGGCGTCGAAGCCGCTGGCCAGTGGTGTGGATGCCGGCCCGCCGGCCAGCACGGAGGAGCCGAGCGGCAGCGAGTCATCCAGCGTGAGGACGATACGACCCGTGGCGTCGATCACCAGCAGGTGGGAGTAGCCGAATGCCTGCGACGCATGGCTGAGAAATCCCGCGAACCCAGACGTGTTGTCACTGACGGCCTTCCGCAACGCGGCCGCTGTCTCGCCAGCCCCTGTCACGCCGGGGATCGATCCAAGCTCACGGGCCGCTCGGATCACGTCTGGCTCGCCGGCAAGTGCCCTGCCATCACGGATGCGTTCTGCCGCATACGATTCCAGTTCGGTTGCCTTGGACGAGGCGGTGTGCACGAGGATTTCGCGGACTGAGTTCTCCAACGCGCTGGACGCGATCTGGGCGGTGACTGCAGTGAGAACCGCGCACGGGATGAGCGCGATCACGAGGAACCAAAACAGCAGTCGCCTCGCGATCGACCGCCGCATTGCAGCGGGGGCTTCCAGCAATGCGGGCGCGGGCAGCATCGGGTCGCCGGATGGCGTGGCCACCGTGGGAGCGTTGAACTCCGCCGGGGAAGAAGACTGCATGGCGGCGTCGGCACAAGGCTGGAGGAGGGCGACGGGGCGGCGTTGTGCCGACCATCCTCTGCAATCTTTGCCTATCTTTCGCGGCAGGTCGATTTTCCGGCACCGGAATTTCTTCGCCGGGCGTCAGAACCGGCACATCCTGCTGCACCCGCACAGCTGCCTGCCGAAACGACAGCATTTCCAGCACCGGCATGCTCGGTCTGCCCGAACTCAGCCGGCCTTGATCCGGATCGGGGCCGCGGCATCCTCATCCGGCACCCGCAGCCGCAGCGTCGCAGCCGGCGGCGCACGGCGTTCCTGCACGAATCCGCGTGTGCCGGCGGAAAGAAAATCGAGCAGCTGCATGACGGGCCCGGCAGTGAACTCGGTCCGGAGGGCCTCCAGAACATCCTTCCAGGGCAGGCCACGGCGGTAGATGACACGGTATGCCGACTTGAGTGCCGTAATGTCTTCGGACGTGTGTCCACTGCGCTTCAGGCCGACGACATTCAGGCCGACGATGCAGCCACTCTGCCCGTCGAGCAGCATGAACGGCGGAACGTCCTGGACGACGCGGGCATGACCGCCGACCATGGCGAGGCGACCTACGCGGCAGAATTGGTGAACCGCGACGGCTCCCGAGACGAATGCCCGATCCGCCACCGAGACGTGACCGCCCAGCATCGCCCCGTTGGCAAAGATGGCATGATCGCCGACCGTGCAGTCATGGCCAAAGTGCCCGCTGGCCATGACGTAATTTCCGTTGCCGACCGTCGTCGCGGTCTCCGGCTTGAGGGCCCGATGGATCGTGACGTATTCGCGAAACACGTTGTTGTCGCCGATCACGACCCGCCCGATGTGCTGGGGGCGACCGGCGTGTTGCGGCGCCCCGCCGATCACGGAATGCTCGCAGAATTCGTTGTGGGCGCCCGCCTTCACGCCCGCCTTCAAGACCGCTCCCGATGCGACCACGCAGTGGTCGCCGAGTTCCACGTCGCCCTCCACGCTTGCAAACGCCCCGATGCTCACGCCAACGCCCAACCGGGCCTCGGGACACACGTTTGCCAACGGATGAATGCTCACGGGGTGTTCCACGCCGGAAAGGGGCCGCCGTTGCCGCGGTCGGGTCGACGGGAACCGCCGACGAAAGCGGTTTATCGGCTTATGAGGATGATCGATTCAATGTCAGTTTGTGTGCGCAGGCAGATATCCCCCGTCCTCTCCCGGCTCGCCAGACCCCGGAAAGTCGCTACACTGCGGCCGCGAGCCAATTTCGCCCAGGAGATGCTGACCATGATGGATCGCGAAGAACGTTATGCCGCCGCCGAAGCCCTGAAAAATGAGGGGAAGATCGCCGAGGCGGTGACTTTGCTGGAGGGTCTCGTCGCCGAGCAACCCGACTTTGTGCTGGCCCATTCGGCGTTGGCGGCATGGTGCACGCGGTTGGAACGGCACGACGAGGCGATCCGACATGCCCGCAGGGCCTGTGAACTGGAGCCGAACGACCCCTTCAGCTACACCGCGCTCAGCGTGGCGTGCATGCGTGGGGGCCGCATCGCCGAGGCCGAGGATGCCCTGGCCCGATCGCGGACGCTGCAGGGAAGTCGCTGAACGGAAGCCGCTGAAGTCACAGTCCGAGCAGCGTTTCGAGCGCCTTGAGCCGCTCACGGTCGCCGAAGGAGAGGCGGTTGGGCGAATATCCGAGTCTCCGTGCCTCCGCGAACGCCTTGCGGGCGGCGTCCATTTGCCGGTCCGACGCCAGAGCGGAGGCAAGGTGGAGATATTTCGCGGCGGTCGGCTGCAGGATGGACTCGTTGAAGTCGGCAATCGCCTCACGTCCCCTGCCCTCCTCGAGCAGGATGACTCCCCGTGTGTCGAGCACGTCGGGGTGGGGGCCGAGTTCGTCGATGGCGCGAGCGACCAAGCGCTCGGCCTCCGCGGCCGTGGCCGGCGCCGCAAGGTGGAAAGCGAGGTTGTTGGCCACCACTGCGGCCTGCTGCGGAGAGAGATCCTTGCGGTCGAGGAGGGAGCGATACGTGGCCACGATGGCCTCGTGGCTACCGGTGGTTGCGACGAATTCCGCGAACAGCATGGCCAGGCTGGGTGAGTCGGGATCCTGACGGCCCGCCTTTTTGAACCAGCTTTCAACCCGTTCGATCTGCGGTGCTGTCGCGCTGGACGATTGCAATCCCAGCAGCCCGACGGCCGTGCGCAGCAGGTTTTCCAGGGGAATCTGGTCCCAGGAGGTTTCGAGCATGTCGAATGCCTCGTCGGTCCTCTGTGCCCGCCCCAGAAATCCCGCCCGGGCGATCACGCCGTCGGTCGACACCGCCGCGAACTGGGTGAACATCTGGTCTGCGGCCGCGTTGAGTCCAAGTTCCTCCAGCAAAGAAGACAGGGCACCCAACCGGCCCGCCATGTCGGGAGACACCGGTGCCTCTGGCATGAGCTTTCGGGTGGCAGCGACTGCGGCCTCCCGGTTGTTTTCCGCCAGAGCAAACTTGGCCTGGAGCGCGGTGACGAGCGGGGCGTCGGGGAGGCGATCCGCCAGCGTTTTCAGCCAGATCCGCGCTGCGTTCAGGTCCTTGTGCAGGATCAGTTTTTCGATCAGCAACGCCTGGAATGTCGGGGGTGTGTCTGGAGCCGATGCGATCGAAAGGAGTTCATCGCGGCATTCGTTCCACCGGCCCAGTTGCTCGAGCAGTTGTGCCTTCTGCGTCCGCTGTGCGGTGGAGAGCGGCTGCTGCATGGAAAGCTTCTCGATGAGGTCGAGCGCCCGCCGCCAATTGCCGGGCTCGGGCCTCGGAGCGAGGATCGCTATCTGCATGGCCATGTCTTCGGCGGTCTGACGGCCATCCTCTTCGGCGTTGTCGTCGAGCAGGGCCAGCGCGGCGTCGATGTCCTTGTATTTGCCGGTCTGGGCGGTGACGTCCGCGAGCATCCGCCGTGCCCAGCTTTTCGCTCTCTTCGTGGCGGGGGCCTCGTCCTTCGCGGCGAGGATCGACTCGAGTTGCTCGCGAGCCGCTGGCAGACGCCCCTGCCGGATCAGAAACGCGGCCAGGCTGCGCACGGCGGCGGGATTGCCGGGCGCGGCCGTGATCGCCTCGCGAAAACTGCGTTCCGCATCGTCGGTTCGTCCGGACATTTCATGCGTTTGTGCGCGGAACAGCTGTCGCTGGGGCGGAGAGAGGGCCTCGATTCCCTTGTTCACGGTCTGTTCGGCAGCGCGTGCCTGACCGGCGGCGACCTGGGTGAGGAGGAGCGCCATCCATCCTTCGGGACGTTGCGGATCTGCTTCGACCGCCTGTTGAAGCACATCGAGCGCCCGGTCGGCCTTGCCAGCGCGGGCGAGCAACTGTCCGAACCAGAGCAGGTCGCTCGGGGTATTTCTGCGGTTGTCGGTCAAGGCTCGATCTGCCACAGCGACGGCCTCGTCGAACAGCCCCATCCGGAGGTCGATCTCCGCGGAGACCCGTTCCAATCCGTTCAGTCCATCGGGGCCGACCATCGCGAGGGCCTGTCGCGCCTCATCCAGTCGGTTGGAGAGGAACAGCAGCGAGACGAGTTGGCGGATCACCGTCGGGTTCGTCGGCCCCATCTGCGTGGCCCGCTGCAACCGTTCGATCGCTGTTGGCGCGTCTCCCTGAAGGGTTGCGATCTCGGCGAAGAGCTGCTGGATGAGGGCCCAGCCCGGCCTGTCGTTTTCCGCCTCGATGAGGAGATTCTTGGCGGCGTCGAGCTGTTCGTTCTCGGTGGCAGATGTGCCGGGCATCTCCTCGCCTTCCGCCGTCAGGGTCGCCGTGGCGGCCGCCTTGGACTGGTTCACCCTGACCCCAAGCACCAGCGAGGCGGCGGCAGCCACGCGGCTCTGGGGACTCGTTGATCCCGTCAGGCGGCCGATTTCGTTGGATGCTGCCTGCGTTTTTTCGACGGCCCCCTGTTCGCAGGCCATCTCGAGTATCGCCATGCGGATGACGAGGTCATCCGGGTTTTTTTCGAGTGCGGCCCGCCACACCCGCTCGGCCTGATCATAGTCTTTCATACCGCGGTGGATGGAGGCGATCGTGGACAGCAGCCGGACCGCCTGGTCGGGCGGCATGGCGAGGGCCTTCGCCTCGATCTGCGACAGTGCCGCGGCGGATTCTTCCGCCGGCGCCCGCGCCGCTATCTGGGCCCGAACCGTCAGGAGCTGCGGGTCGTCGGCAATGCCGGCGGGCGCCGTGTCGAGTAACTCGCGTGCTGCCACGGGCCCCTGGTCCCGTAGCGTCAGGATCGTGAGCGCCGCCAGGGGGGCGGGCGCGGAAGGCTGGGCGGCCACCTGCTTCCGCAGGATTTCGAAGGCTGCGGGCAAGTCGCCCTGGCGGACGAGCAGATCGGCGCGGAGGAGTGACACCTGCGCATCGGATACGAGCGGGGATTGTTCGAGCACATCAAGGATCCGATCGACCTTGGACCACTCGCGGTTGGCCGGCGGTCGCTTCATCTGGTCGGCGATCCGAAGTTGGATCAGCGGCGACCAGACCTGTTGCAACGCGGGCAGCCGATCCGGTGGGAGTGAGGCGGCGATGGCTTCGAATTCCGCACGTGCAGCGTCCGGCTTGCCGGACGCCAGCAGAGCCGTGGCCACGCCGGTCCTGGCGGCCATCGAGTTGAAGTCTCCGAGAAGGACCCGCTGGTTGGCCGCGAGCTGCTCGTCGTACTGCCCGAGCATTTCATAGCACTGCCCAAGCAGGAGGTCGATCTGCCTGGTCAGCTGATCCGATTCCGCGGCGAGCGGGCGGACGGCCTCGAGCCTTTGCTGGGCCGGAAGCCAGCGTTTTCTGGCCATGAGCAGCCGCGCCTGGAGGATGCCTACCCCCGGGCGTTTGTCGGCCTGCCGCCCCGCGAACATGCCAATCGTCTCTTCCGCCTCGTCGAGACGGCCTGCTTGCAGCAGGATTTCGGCCAGCATCCGCAGTAACCCCGGTTGACTGGGCTGCGCTGCCAGGCCCTCCCTGAGAACGGCGATGGCCGCCTCGGCCCCCTTGCGCTGCATGGCAACGGCGGCGAGCCCCCGGTAGGTGCGCTCGTCGTTGGGAAACAGCGTGAGTGCCCTCTGTGCAATCTGGTCCGCGACGTCATAGCGTTTTTCGGAAATGGACAGTTCCAGGTCGGCGAACAGCACACTCGGATCGTCGGGGGCGATCGTAGCGGCAGACCTGAACGCGGCAGTCGCCTTCGCGATGTTGCCCTGGGATTGGTGCCACGAAGCGAGCGCGAGCCATGCCCGAACATCCTCGGGATTGGCCGTGGTCAATTGCTCAAGCACGACCAATCCGGCGGCTGGTGACTTGAGTTTCGACGCCAGCAGGTTTGACAGCAACAGGGACGCATCGTGCGCGTTGGGCCCCCTCTTCGGCTCTTCATTCCCATCGAAGGCCTTCGTCTTCAGATTGAACTCAATCACGGCGGCGGCGGTGGCAGCGGCCTCCTCGTATCTTCCGCTGCCGGCGAGCGCCCTGGCCCGCAGCACCTCGATGGCATCGGTATCGAGCGTCTTCGTGTCGATGCTCCCGGCCGGGGCGGTCGCGATGCGTTGGCGGAGGATCGCCAGTTCCTGGCTCGCATCGCCAAAACGGCCGAAACGAAGCATCCAATCCGCCAGTTGCTTCCGGAGTGGCAGGTCGTCGGGATTTTTGCGGACCGCGGTTTCAAGCACGCTGTACGCGTAGCTCCGGTCGTCCTTCGTGGCGGTGGGTTGTTCGGCAAATGTCATCAACAAGCGGGCAAATTCCGCCTGGGCTTTCGCGTCGTCTGGCCGGTAGACGAGGTACCGCGCAAACAACCCCAATGCCTCCGTGGAATTGCCCTCGTTCTGTTTGGCACGCGCAAGCCGCACCAGAGCGCCTGCGTTCCGGTGAACCTGCGTTCGGTGGATGGCGGTGACGGCGATCGCCGTCACGGCGGTGACGGCCAGCACCGCTATCAGCACACGGACATTGAGGCGTTTCGGGGGACGGTTCACAGAATGGGAGGCCTGAGCAGACGGCGGGGAGACGGGCTCCTTCAGAGTCTATACCGCGACGTTGTCCCCCGCCGGCTTCGTTTGACGGGACTTTCGCAGGTCCGGGCCCCCTTGCGAGCAGAACCCCAAAGATTTCGCACCGGGCTGGACGATGAATCGGTTTGCGCAGACTTTTCCGGATGCGATGAAAGGAATGGTCAGCGCGGCCTTGCCGTTCATTTGAAGGACGAATCCGAAATGGGTGGAATCGTGCGTGAAATCGCTGTGCTTGGCCAGTTGCGGCAGTCATATCGCCTCTGGATCGGGGCGATGATTGCGGTCGCGTTGGCAGGCCAGGTGCGTGCCGGCGAGCGAACACCTGCCCGGAGCCCGAAGGTGGATCATGCCGTGATGCCGGCGGGCGGCATCTCGGCGGGGAAGGACCGATGCAGTCAGTGCCAGCGGTCTGCCTGTCCGCAGTGCCGGATTGCCGAAGCCAAGCACCCTGGGCATTCGCAGTGTCAGCATGGCCTCTGTCCCGCTCATTGCCCGGTTCGCCCCGATGTGTTCGGATTCTATGGCACTCGGTGGCGCAGGTGGCCAGGTTCAGGCGTTGTTCAGGCCTCGAACAACGAGGCCGCGACGCCCGCCCGGCCGCCACGTGCTGAAGTCCCCGGAACGGATGAGGAGTCGTTCGATTCCGGCGCCGCCGCTCCTGACGCTGACGCTGGCGCCGACGAACTGCCCGCCCCTGCGGCGGGTGGGCTTTCCGAAGAACCACAAGCCACCAAGCCGGCGGCGAAACGGCCGCCGGCCGGTGAGCCACGACCGTCGGGGCAGGCAATGCCTGACGAGGAAGCGGCAGGCGTCGATGACGCCCGTGGCGATGCGTTTGAGAGCGAAGCCGCCGCGACCGTTCAACCCGGGGGAGAGATGGGAGAAGAACGTGACGCCATGGCGAGCCGCACCGCTTGGAGAACGTTCACCACCGCTCCGCCGCGACTCGCGGCGCGGCCGTGACCGCGCATGGTGAATGCGAGAGGCGGGAGTTGAACCCGCACGCCTTGCGGCACTGGAACCTAAATCCAGCGCGTCTGCCAGTTTCGCCACTCTCGCCCAACCCGCGTCAGTCTACCGTCGAGCCGGATGGCGTTCTTCCAGAGCCAGGCCTCATCGGGGGAAACATGCCCGCCGGGGCGGAGGGACCATGACGTCGGGGGTTTCTTGATCGGTGTTTCTTGAACAAGGAGCGGCTCGAACCTACAACATCGAGCGCTGGCGGATCGATCCCAACGGCCTTTTTAACTACCTGTTCCGAGGAGAACCCAGAGCGATGCATGTTCCACTGGTGGTGCTGGGGGGCGGTCCGGGCGGCTACGCCGCGGCCTTCATGGCAGCGGATCTCGGCATGTCGGTGACGCTGGTGGAACGGGACGAACGGCTCGGCGGCACCTGCCTGCTGCGGGGATGCATCCCGTCCAAGGCGCTCCTCCACGTGGGCCGCGTACTCGCGGAAACCCGCGAGATGGAAGAGTGGGGGGTCCACTTTCAGCGACCCACGGTGAACGTCGACTCCCTGCGGGCCCGCAAGGACAAGGTGATCTCCACGCTCACCGGCGGCCTCGGCCAGTTGGCACGTCGTCGCAACGTGACCATCGTGCGGGGCAATGCCCGGTTCACGAGCCCCAACACGCTGGAGGTTGCTGCCGCGACGCCCGGCGGCGCCAGCCAGACTCTGACGTTCGACCATTGCATCCTGGCCAGCGGCTCCCGCCCGGCCCGGATCCCGGCCTTCGACATCGGCAGTCCGCGGGTGATGGACTCGACCGGCGCGCTCGAACTGGCCGACATCCCCGAGTCGTTGCTGGTGGTCGGTGGCGGCTACATCGGTTTGGAAATGGGCACGGTCTACGCGGAACTCGGCACGCGTGTCTCGGTCGTCGAACTCACCGACACGCTGCTGCCCGGCGCGGATCGCGACCTCGTCAAGCCGTTGCAGCAGCGGCTCGAGAAGCTGTTCGAAAAGATCCACCTCCGCACGAAGGTCGTGAAGTTGGAGGATGCCGGCCAGTCGGTCCGCGTGCATTTCGAGGGGCCTGAAGGGCCGAGCGTCCGCGAGTTTTCGCGGGTGTTGGTGGCCGTGGGGCGGAGGCCGAATTCCGACGGCATCGGTCTGGAAAGCACCGGCGTGCAGATTAACGCGAAAGGATTCGTGGAGGTGGACGACAGGCAGCGGACCTCCGATCCGCACATCCTGGCCATCGGCGACGTCTGCGGCGAACCGATGCTGGCACATCGTGCCAGCCACCAGGGCAAAGTGGCTGTCGAGGTGCTGCACGGCGAGCCGGCGGTGTTTGCCCCACGCGCCATCCCGGCGGTGGTGTTCACCGACCCCGAGATCGCCTGGGCGGGGCTCACCGAGAACGACCTGGCGGCGTCGGGCCGTGTGGTCGAGATCAGCCGCTACCCCTGGGCCGCGAGCGGTCGGGCTCATGCCCTAGGGCGAACCGACGGGATGACCAAGATGCTCGTCGATCCGGAGACTGACACCGTCCTCGGCGTGGGCATCGTTGGGCCCGGCGCTGGGGAACTGATCGCGGAAGGCGTGCTGGCGATCGAGATGGGGTGTTCAGCCCGCGATCTGATGGAGTCGATCCACCCGCATCCGACGCTCAGCGAAACGGTGGCCTTCTCGGCCGAAAACTACTTCGGCCTCGCCACGGAAATCTATCGCCCACGTGCGGAAACGACGAAGTAGGCCGGTCTGGCGAATGGGCTTTACGCCCCTCGGAACCATCGGAATAATGGGCAA
>JBIIOL010000550.1:0-2871 GCA_044336965.1 Pirellulales bacterium
AGGCATCCTGCACGTGCCGGGCCACCGACTCCGTGTTGCCCGTCTGCATTGGCGGCGTGGCCGCCATCGGTTTGACGGCGTTCTCGGGCGGCGCGACGACCTTCTGCTGCTCCCGCTGGCCTGGCGTTGCAACCCGCGGCGCCCGCGGACCGCGACGCTCGGCATCGGCCCGTCGCTCCGGTCGCGGCGGCTGGGGCCGTGCGGCAGTCACCGGCTCGCGATTCCTGACCGTTGGCTGTGGCTTCTTCTCGCCAGTCGCCTCGCGGAGAAACTCGGCGATCTGCTTCTCGAGATCGCTCCTTGGATCCACGGCATCCCCAGCCGCTGGCTGCGGCGGCCGCGGCCGGTCACGCGCCGGATCGAATCGTGGCCGCGGAGGCGGCTGCTGGCGTCCACCCCCCTGCAGCCGGCGCACCACGGCGAATACCTGCGACACGATCCAGAACGCGACGAACAGAAATGGCAGCAGCGCCTCGAGCCAGTCGAACCCGGCGGCGAGCAGCACGCAGGTGGCGAGGGGAAATTGCATCACTGCACCGAGGCGGTGCCGGGCGTCGTGCCGGTGGCGATCGTCCGCCGCATGTCGGTGTCGGCCTGGAGGTTTCGCAGCTTGTAGTAATCGAAGATGCCAAGTTGGCCGGAGGTGAGCGACTCGGCGACCGCCTTGGGCACGGCCGACTCCGCCTCGACGAGCGCCGCCCTGCTCTCCTCGATGCTGGCGATCATTTCCTGCTCCTTCGCAACGGCCATCGCCCTGCGGCCCTCGGCGTTGGCGCGGGCCACGCGGGTGTCAGCCTCGGCCTGGTCGGCCTGCAGCCGGGCGCCGATGTTGGAGCCGACGTCGATGTCGGCGATGTCGATCGAGACGATCTCGAAGGCGGTGTTGGAATCGAGCCGGCGGGCGAGCACGGTCTTCGAGATCATGTCGGGATTCTCCAGCACGTCGGTGTGTCGCTCCGCCGCGCCGATCGCCGACACGATCCCCTCGCCGACGCGGGCGATGATCGTCTCCTCCATCGCCCCGCCGATCAGCTGGTTGAGGTTGGTGCGGACGGTCACGCGGGCCCTCACCTTCAGCTGCACGCCGTTCTTCGCGACGGCGTCGAGTGTTTCCCGCCCGCTGTTCCTGCCCGGGCAATCGATCACCTTCGGATACACACTCGTCTGCACCGCCTCGCGGACATCGCGGCCCGCCAGATCGATGGCGGTGGCAAGCTTCCAGTCGAGTTCTTTGATCTTCGCCTTGTTGGCGGCGATCAACGCCTGCACGACCAGCGGCACGCGGCCACCGGCGAGGTAGTGGGCCTCGAGTGCCTGCTTGGTGATGCCAGTCGAATCTCCTAGCCCCGCCTGTACCGCCATGATCTTGCTCCGCACGATCACCGTCGGGCTGACCTTTTTGAAGCTCATCGCGACCAGGTCGAAGAGGCCGATCCCCGCGCTCGATGCATAGGACTGGAGCCAGAGCCGCAGGTACCTCGCGAGCATCGCGAAGATCATGAGGAAGGCGAAAATTCCCAGGCCGATCAGGATCAGGGGCAGCATCGGGGACGCTCCAAAGACGTTCCAAGGGACGAGACGTAACTCCCTGTAGCGTTGTTCCGGGCCGGGCTGCGGTCAACCAGGGTCACTATTTTTCCTCCATTCCGTCGAACTCAAACTCCTCGAGCGTCGGGGAGAGGGCGGAACCGCCGACAGTGGCCGGATTTTCCGGTGCTGTCCCTGCGACCGGAGGAATCGGCAGCACCGGCTGAGCGGCTCGCGGCTCCGCGGGCCGTACGATCAGGGCCGTGCCCTGCACGCCGACCGCCTCGATGGCGGCCCCGGCGTCGATCGGCCCCGCTTCGCTCATGGCCTCGACTGTTTCCCCATCGATCTCCACGCGGCCCCAAGGCAACAGCTCGCTCACGGTCCGCCCCGAGTGCCCGACCAGTTCACGCACGTGCCGTCGCCGCTCCGGGTCGGGCAGCACGTCCGCGGCTTCGGGCGCGGGGGGCATCACGCGTCTTCCCAGCGGCGTCTCCGGAAACCAACGAAAGGCCACCGCCAGCACCGCTGGCACCGCCACCACGACGACCGTCAGGGCCGCCATGCCGGCCGTGGCCCCCTGCTCCAGAAACGCCGTCGCGACGGCAGCGATGAGCGCGGCGATGCTCACGAAGCCGAGGATGCCGCCCGACGGCACGAACACCTCGAGCACCATCACGCCGAGTCCAAGCAGCAAGAGCGAGACGACCCACAGCAGCGTATTCATCCCGGGGCACTCGGCCGCATGAGCGGCTTCACAAGCACGCGACCGCCGCGGACCTCGACCACGCGAACGGGCGTGCCCGGCTCCACGAGCGAGCCATCGCTGGTCACCTCCCGCACCCGGCCATCGATCCTCGCCTTGCCCGCGGGGGCGAGCCTCGTGGTCGTCGTGCCTTCCATGCCGATAAGCGCCTCGATCCCCTGCTCCTCGAGCGTGTCATCCGGCGCGGCCGGCGGCTCAAGCAGCACGTTCCGGAGGACCGGCGTGGACGGCAGCCACCTCCGCAGGAGCACCCCCAGGAGCGACACGCCCACCGCAGCCCCCAGGATGCCCAGGAGCGACCACTGCAGCTGCCGGATCTGGTAGTCGTTGGTCGGGAGCACGAACGACTGGCTCGCCAGCACGAGCGATGCGATCAGGAGCACGCCCCCACCGAGTCCCAGCACCCCGAAGCCCGGCAGGACGAAGATCTCCGCCGCCAGGCAGAAGAGCCCGGCCAGAAACAGCATCACCTCCAGCCAGCCGCTCGTGCCGTGCAGGTATTGGCTCCAGAAGTAGACGATGAACGCCACCATCGACACGAAGCCGCCGAGGCCGAAGCCCGGCGTGTGCAGTTCGAT
>JBIIOL010000551.1:0-2866 GCA_044336965.1 Pirellulales bacterium
CGGCGGTGGCCGTGACCACTGGGCGCGGAGCTGGAGCGTGGTGGTCGGCGGCGCCGGTTTCAAGCGAGGCGTGGCGGTGGGTGAGACCAGTTCAGACGGCAAGGAGGTCGTCACTGAGCCTTACTCGTCGCAAGACGTGATGGCGAGCGTGCTCAAATCGCTCGGCATCTCGCTGGAGACAACCTTCACGGCGAAGAACGGCCGACCGATGAAGATTGCCAACTCCGGCAAGGTGATCAAGGAGTTGTTCACCTGAGCGGTGAGCCGGTCGGGCATGCCGGTGGCGTTGCCCGAACGGCCGGCACGATACGGCCCGTGCTTCAGCTGGTCTGGCCGGTGCTCTTGTTGCCGGTCCTTTTGGAGCAGGTGCTGGGCCTGTCGGTGGGCTTTACTGACAAATGGCTCGCTGGCAACCTGCTGGAGGGTCCCGAGCACCTCGCAGCGGTGGGGCTCGTTGCCTACTGCCTGGGCTTTCTTCCCGGTCTCTTCGCCATTCCTGCCGTCGCTGCCACGGCACTCGTGGCACGGAGCGTAGGGGCGGGCGACCTGCCGGGGGCCCGGCGGGCGGCCACGCAGGCGATGCTCGTGGCCGCCGCGCTGACCGCGGCGGTGTTGGGTGTGGTGGCCGTCTACGGCGACAGTTTCGTGCGGGCGCTCGGCCTCCCCTCGGGCAGCACCGCGTTGGCCACACGGTATCTGGCCATCGTTCTACCGGCACTCCCGGCGATGATGATCATCCACGTCGGGGTGGCGGTGCTCCGTGGCGCGGGAGACATGTGGGCCGGCCTACTCGCGATGTCGGTGGTCAACCTCGTGAACGCCGTGGCAAGTTTTGCCCTGGCAGCGGGCGCCGCTGGCCTGCCGCGACTGGGCTGGGAGGGACTGGCCTGGGGAACGACCCTTGGCTACTGCCTGGGAGCCTGCTGCGTGATCGGGCTTTTCTGCCGACGGGGCAGGGGCCTGCGGCCAGCGCGGGCGGATTGGCTTCCCGACACGGACTGGCTCGGCCCCATCCTGCACGTCGGTGTTCCCGCCGGCGTCGATGCTGTGGCCAACGCCGCATGTCACCTGGCATTTTTGTCGATCGTCAACAGCCTGGGCGATGTTGCTGCCGCCGCCCACTCCGTCGCGATCACGATCGAATCCCTCGCGTTTCTGCCAGGCAGTGCCTTCATGGTGGTGGCGGCCACGCTGGCTGGCCAGTTTCTGGGGGCGGGAGATGAACGCCGGGCGCGGCGGAGTGTCTGGCTGGCTGCCATGGCCTGTATGACGCTGATGTCGGCCGCCGGAATCGTGTTCCTCGCCACGGCGGACGGTTTGGCTGCATGGTTCTTGGGGGGCGGCTCCCGGCAGCCGGAGGTGGCGGCGTTGACCGCCCGGCTCGTCCGCATCGTCGCGTTTGCGCAGCCACCGCTGGCGCTCCTGATGGTGTTCTCGGGGGGGCTTCGCGGAGCGGGTGCCACGCGGGTGCCGCTGGCCGTCAACTTCCTTGGAATGCTGTTGGTCAGGCTGCCGCTGGCGGTCTTTCTGGCCCGGGAATCGATCGTGCTGCCCGCCGGGCTGGGCACCGTCCCGGGCCTGGGACTGGCGGCGATCGGCGCGTGGTACGCCATGGCGGCCGACCTGACGGTTCGCGGCACGGCGATGCTTCTCCTGTTCTCCGGAAAATCCTGGTCGCGTGCGGCGGCGTGATTGCCATGGCTCCCGGCGGTGTGAACGCTACACTTTCACCAGAGGCGGTCGCTTGTTGCCGCTCCCGCGCAGCGTGCTGAGAGGGCCGTCGATGGCAGCAGCAGATCTCGACGTCAAACACTGGGGTACGGCCGATGCGGCCGATCTCTACGAGGTGGCTCGTTGGGGCAACGGGTATTTTTCGGTGGGCCCCACCGGTCACCTCCTGGTTCACCCCGACAAGAGCCCCACCAAGAGCATCGACCTGAAGCAGCTCGTCGACCGGCTGCAGATTCGCGGCATCGACCTGCCGATCCTGTTGCGATTCGCGGAGATCCTCGAACACCGTCTCGGGGAGATTCACGGCGTGTTCGCCTCGGCCATGAAGGAGAGCGGTTACCGCGGCGAGTACTGCTGCGTCTATCCGGTGAAGGTCAACCAGCAGCGGCAGGTGGTGGAAGAGGTGCTCAAGTTCGGACGGCCGTACCGCTTCGGGCTCGAGGCGGGCAGCAAGCCCGAGCTGCTGGCGGTGATCGCACTTGCCGACAACGAGACACCCATCATCTGCAACGGCTTCAAGGATGCCGAGTTCATCGAGACGGCGATGCTCGCGCAGAAGATCGGCCGCCACATCATTCCGGTTGTGGAGCGGTTTTCCGAACTGCACATGGTGCTGGAATACGCGGAAAAGCTCGGCGTGCGTCCGCGGATCGGCATGCGGGTGAAACTCGCCACGCGGGGCAGCGGGCGATGGCAGGCGTCGGGCGGCTTTCGCAGCAAGTTCGGCCTGACGGCGAGCGAACTGATGAAAGGGCTCGAACTGCTCGCCTCCAAGGGAATGGAAGACTGCCTGCAACTGCTGCATTTCCATCAGGGCAGCCAGATCACGAACATCCGCCACATCAAGGTGGCCCTCAACGAGGCATCGCGGATCTACACGGAACTCGTGAAGCGGGGTGCGGGACTCAAGTATCTCGACGTCGGCGGCGGACTCGGCGTGGATTACGACGGCTCGCAGACCAATTTCGAGTCGAGCGTGAACTACAGCCTGCAGGAATACGCGAACGACGTCGTCTATCACGTGCAGAACGCCTGCGATGAGGCGGGGGTTCCGCACCCGACGATCGTGTCGGAGAGCGGGCGGGCCGTGGTCGCCTACCACAGCATGCTGATCTTCGGCGTGCTGGGGGTGTCG
>JBIIOL010000552.1:0-2865 GCA_044336965.1 Pirellulales bacterium
AGGTGTCGTCGTTGAGCAGCATGTTCACCAAGATGTATCCGGGATAGAGCTTCCGCCAGACCACCCGCTTCTTGCCGCCCTTGAACTCGGTGACCTGCTCCTTGGGCACCACAACGTCGCCGAAATACTTGTCGAGCCCCTGCATCTGGATGCGACGCATGAGGGTTTCCCGAATCGAATCCTCGCGATTGCTCTGTACCTTGAGGATGTACCAGTGGCGGTCGCCGGCGGCCACCTGCTCGTCGGCGTCGCCGGATGTCGAGATCGGCTTCGCATCCTCGCTGCCCGAAAATGGGTCGGCCAGTTCCGCAGGCGAACCGTCATCGTCGTCCGCGGATTCAAGCCCGTGGTCCACCTGGCCGCCTTCCGACGAAGCATGGGCAGCCGCAGCCGTGGAATGCTCCCCGTCGGCGGAATGCTCCCTGCCGGCTGCCGGAGCGGCCGATTCGTCGGGTGGTGTGCCTGAGTCGTGCGAGGTGTTCGAAACGTTCATGGGCTTCGGGATGCCTTCGGGATTCAACGCGGGCCCTGGATGGCTCTGAGGACAAACCACCAGAAGAGATCGTACGCGGCAAGGATCGCCGCGAGCGCAAAGATCAAGAAGATAACGACCGCTGAACTACGGATGACTTCGTCGGCCGAAGGCCACGAAACCTTCGTCATCTCGGTCTCCACGGCGATCAGGAAGTCGGCAAACGGCGGGTAGTTGACGAGGCGGAACACAAACCACAATCCGGCAGCGAGCAGCAGCCCCGGAACGAGGAAACGGAGAACGCCCATGTCGGGCGAGAACGAACCGCCACCGCTCGACGTCATCGCCACTTCACCGGTGCTGGCAAACCAGGCTGGCAACAACTGCGCAAGCCGCCACACGCCCGTGGCCAGCGTGACAGCGAGCACGGCGAACGTGACCTGACGGGTTATCCGGCCCTGATTCCGCTTGTACACAGCGAAGCTCAGGAGATCCCTCCAGAGCGTGCTGCCCGCGGCGTGGTTGTGTTGAATGCCTGCCATGATTCCTGACGTCCGTGGTTATGTTCCGATCCGGGTGCGGTCCATCGCGCCCAACCGCTATCACATGCAGGGGCGGCGGGAATCGAACTCGCAACCTCTGGTTTTGGAGACCAGCGCTCTGCCAGTTGAGCTACGCCCCTGTACTGTTGCCGGGCTCCGATACTGTCGGAGCCCGGCAACCGAAATCACCGCTCCGGGGCTTAGGACCCCGGACTCATACCACTCCGGGGCTGGGACCCCGGACTCAATTAGTCGAGGATCTTGGTTACCACGCCCGAGCCGACCGTCTTGCCGCCTTCGCGGATTGCGAAGCGAACACCGTCGTCCATGGCGATCGGCACCATCAGCTCGACCTCCATCTTGACGTTGTCGCCGGGCGAGCACATCTCGACGCCGCCGAGCAGTTTGGTCGAGCCGGTCACGTCGGTCGTGCGGAAGTAGAACTGCGGGCGGTAGCCGGCGAAGAACGGCGTGTGACGACCGCCTTCTTCCTTCGACAGCACGTAGACCTCGCACTCGAACTTCTTGTGGGGCTTGATGGAGCCCGGCTTGGCGAGCACCTGGCCACGCTCGATGCCTTCACGGGCCACGCCGCGGAGGAGGCAGCCAACGTTGTCACCAGCCTGTCCGCTGTCGAGCACCTTCTTGAACATTTCAACGCCCGTGCAGGTGGTCTTCTCGGCCTTTTCCTTCAGGCCGATGATCTCGACTTCGTCGCCCACCTTCACCATGCCCCGCTCGATACGACCCGTGGCGACCGTGCCACGGCCTTCGATCGAGAACACGTCCTCGATGGCCATCAGGAATGGCTTGTCGAGCTCACGAGTCGGCTCGGGAATGTAGCTGTCGACGGCGTCGAGCAAGTCGGCGATGCACTTGTTCGCGGCAGGGTCGGCCGGGCTGTCGTAGGCGGGCTTGCCGGCACCACGGATGATGGGCACGTCGTCTCCCGGGAAGCCGTACTTCGTCAGCAGTTCCCGAATCTCCATCTCGACCAGGTCGAGCAGTTCGGGGTCGTCCACGAGGTCGACCTTGTTGAGAAACACAACCAGCGCCGGCACACCGACCTGCTTGGCCAGCAGGATGTGCTCGCGGGTCTGGGGCATCGGGCCGTCCGCGGCGCTCACCACGAGGATCGCACCGTCCATCTGGGCGGCACCGGTGATCATGTTCTTGATGAAGTCGGCGTGGCCCGGGCAGTCGATGTGGGCGTAGTGCCGCTTGGCAGTCTCGTATTCCACGTGACTGACGGCGATGGTCACCGTCTTCGTCTCGTCGCGAACCGTACCGCCCTTGGCGATGTCGGCGTAGCTCTTTGCCACGGCCAGATTCTTGGCCGCCTGAACGGCAACGAGCGCGCCTGTCAGCGTGGTCTTGCCGTGGTCAATGTGTCCAATCGTGCCGACGTTGACGTGCGGCTTGCTCCGCGTAAACGAGTCCTTTGCCATGCTTTACTCCCTCGATCTTCCTCTCTGGTGGCTGCAGGCCGCTGGGCCTGCGTCGGATGTGAGTCTTAACAACGTTTGGTGGTCAGAACCGTCAGCGTCCGGTCGGAACCAAGCCCGGCCGAACTTGTATTGGTGGGGACAGACCAGCGTGTCCCAGCGTGCTTTTTGTACGAAATGAAAGGGGCTTTGTCTTGTGCCGTCGGTCTTGAGGCTGTTTGGGCGTTGGTTGGGCGTCGGATTGCGTGCGAAGCGGGCCTGCCTGGACGTCTGTTTTGAGCCAACTGAAGCTGCTGATGGGACTTGAACCCATGACCTCGTCCTTACCAAGGACGCGCTCTACCAACTGAGCTACAGCAGCAGGAGTGGACGGATGAGGCGGGCCATCGGCATGCGGAAAAGGTTG
>JBIIOL010000554.1:0-2857 GCA_044336965.1 Pirellulales bacterium
CCGGCTGGAAAAGCTTCGCGACCTTTGTCCGGAAATAGTCCCGCAGCCGGTTCTTGTCGTTGTTGTCCCGCTTGGCCGGCTCCTTGGCGAGGCTGGCCGCCACCTGCTTGGCAACGTTCTTCTCCGCGTCGGACGCCTTTGCATCGGCGGCCAATTCGGGCAACGTCACGTTGTAGGCGACGATGTCAGCCTCCCACTGCTGCTGCGCGGCATCGAGCTGCGGCACGATCGCGTCGAACTTTTTCTTCGCCTCGGCCAGCGTCGCGTCGAGTTCCGCCAGCCGCTTGTGCTCCTCCGGCGTGCCGACGATCATTCCGTCTTCCCGACGGCCGAGAATCGGCTCCTGGATGTCAGCGAAGAACGCACCCAGGGTATAAAAATCCTGGCTCGTGATCGGGTCGAACTTGTGGTCGTGGCACTGTGCGCAGCCGGTCGTCTGGCCGAGCCACGCGGCCCCGATCGCCCGGACGCGGTCGGTCAGCATCCGCGCCTCGTAGTCCTTGGCCTGCGCGCCCCCCTCCTCGGTCGACAGCAGAAGCCGATTGAATGCCGAGCCGACGCGGGTCTCCTGATTCGCATCCGGCACGAGGTCGCCGGCCACCTGATGAATCGTGAACTGGTCGAATGGCTGGTTGGCATTGAAGCTCCTGATCACCCAGTCGCGGTAGGGCCAGACATTCCGTGCGTTGTCGCTGTGGTAGCCGATCGTGTCAGCGAAGCGGACGACATCGAGCCAGCCGATCGCCATCTGCTCGCCGTAGTGCGGGCTGGCGAGCAGCCTGTCGACCAATACCACGTATGCATCCGGACGTGTGTCAGCGACGAATGCCGCAACCTCGTCGGCAGTGGGCGGCAGGCCGAGCAGGTCGAGGGACAGCCGGCGGATGAGCGTCCGGCGATCAGCCTCGGGCGACGGTGCGAGGCCGACCTGGGCCAACCGCTTCCGCACGAGATGATCCACGCCGTTGGCACCGGCAGGCACCTCGGCCTTCACCGGTGTTTCATAGGCCCAGTGCTTCTGGTATTCCGCCCCCTGCACGATCCACTGCGTGAGGAGCTCCTTCTGCTTCGCGTCGAGCTTCTTGTGCGACTCCGGCGGCGGCATCAGCTCGTCGGCGTCGGTCGTGTTGATCCGCGACACGAGCGTGCTTTCGGAAGGCTTGCCGGGCACGATCGCACCAGCGGCCACGGCATCATCCCGGACGTCGAGCCGCAGGTCGGCCTGCCGATGGCTGGCATCGGGGCCGTGGCAGAAAAAGCAGTTGTCCGAGAGGATCGGCCGGATGTCTCGGTTGAACGACACCGGTGCCGCCGACGCGGACCCCGCCGACAGAAAAGACGCCGACAGAAAAGACACCAGTGCAGCGCATGCCGCAGGGCAGCACCGGCCTGCAAAGCTGTGCACCATAAGGATCGCTCCTCTGGAAAACACCCGCTTCGCCGCCAGGGGTGCACACGCACCGGCCTGACGCGGATCACCCCAACGCGGAAGTCTGCGAGGCAGGCTGCAGAGTCCGCACGGGCAATCGATCGGCGGTACCGGACGACCACGGATGGCGTCCGGTGATCACAATACTCTACTATAGCCTCCGTTTCGGGCCGGTACAGACTTCGGACACAAACGGGTGGGACGCATGGAGATTTGCGCAGGCAGGCATGTTTTTGCGCCCAACGTCTGGGCCAAGTCGGTCGAGGTCTACGACGCGACGGTTCGGCTGTCCGAGCAGCCGGCGGCGGCGGTTGCCGCCGCCGTGGCCCGAATCGACGCAGCGATCCCGCAGCGGCGCGAGCTCTTCGGCGTGTTCGCCCCAACTGACACGTCAGCCAGGGAAGACATCCGTACCGACTGGCCGCTGCTGCTCGGCCAGATTGCGCTGGCACTCCAGTCACAGGCCAGGCTGCCGGCGACGACATTCCTGCGGGTGACGCCTGAGGGCGAGCCCGGGTTGTTTCGGATCGTCCTCGAGGCCCACGACCCGGTGCTCGCCGAGGCCTGTCTCCGCGAAGCTGCCGCGATTCTGCATGGCAGCCTCACGGGAGACCCGCCTGATCTCACGCCGGTCATCGATCGCCTCACGTCGCTCGCCGACGACGTTTGCGTCGGCCCGGGCACCATGCTGATCGTCCGTGCCGCAGCAGCCCGGGGTGTTCCCTGGCGGCGGGTCGGCGCGGAGAGCATGGTGCAGTTCGGCCACGGCGTCCGCCAGCGCCGCATCTGGACCGCAGTGACCGATCGCACGTCGTCGATCGCCGAAGGCATCGCGGTCAGCAAGCAACTCACGAAGGACGTGCTCGCAGCGGCGGGGGTGCCGGTGCCTCGCGGTCGCGTGGTGTCGTCGGCCGCCGAGGCCTGGGAGACCGCGCAGGCAGTCGGCATGCCCGTCGTCGTCAAGCCGGCTGACGGGAACCACGGACGGGGAGTGTTCCTGAACCTCTCCTGCCGCGAGGAGATCGAACGCGCTTTTCCCGTGGCTTCCAGTGAAGGAAGGCGGGAGCAGACCGTCGTCGTCGAGCAGTTCGTGCCCGGCGTCGAACACCGCCTCCTGGTGGTTGGCAACCAGATGGTTGCCTGCGCCAAGGGGGAGCACATCTACGTGACCGGCGATGGCCACCGGACGATCGCCGAACTGATCGATCTCCAGATCAACTCCGATCCGCGTCGTGGTCGCTCCGCGGCGATGCCGAACAAGACGGTCGATCTCGATGCCACCGTGCTGGCACAACTCGACCAGGAGGGCGTGACGCCGGAGACGGTTCCCGCGGACGGCCGCCGTGTGCTCGTGAGGCAGATCGGTACGCACGGCCTCGACGTGACGGCCAGCGTGCATCCCGAGATCGCCGCGATCGCCGTGCGGGC
>JBIIOL010000553.1:0-2857 GCA_044336965.1 Pirellulales bacterium
TCGCCCACCGGTCGGCTTGCCGCCCGGCTCGCGGGCTGGGAGTCGCGGCCGCAGCAGATGGCGATGGCCAACCTGATCGCCGAGGCGATCGCCAACCGGCAGCATGCGATCGTCGAGGCGGGCACCGGCACCGGGAAGAGCCTGGCCTACCTCGTGCCCGCCGTGTTGGCCGCCACCGCCGATCAGGTCGAGGGAGACGCCACCCCTGCACGCGGCGCACCGCAGACCGATGACGAGCCTGACCCAGAAGAGTATGAGGATGGCGAGCATGGCGACGCCGACGGCAACGATGATCGAAGCGCGTCGGTGAACACAGGCCGCACTCGTCCCAGGCGGATCGTGATCTCCACGCATACGATCGCGCTGCAAGAGCAGCTCGTCACGAAGGACATTCCGCTCGTGGCGGCGGTGATGCCGCGGGAGTTTTCCGCCGTGCTCGTGAAGGGCCGCCGCAACTATGTGAGCCTCAGGCGACTCATGCTGGCCCGCGAACGGGCCGGCAGCCTGTTTCCCGAGGAGAGCGAATTGGCGCAGTTGGAGGAAGTCATCTCGTGGGCCAAGCACACGAGCGACGGCTCACTGGCCGACCTTCCGTTCGTGCCGGAGGATGCCGTGTGGGATGAGGTGGCCAGCGACGCCGGCAACTGCATGGGCCGCGCCTGCCCTGCCTACCAGCAGTGCCACTACTACGCCGCCCGCCGCCGCATGGCGCACGCGCAGGTGCTGATCGTCAACCACGCCCTGTTCTTCTCCGATCTCTCGCTGCGGCGCGGTGGCGCGAGTCTGTTGCCCAACTACGACGTGGTGATCTTCGACGAGGCACACATGGTGGAGAGCGTGGCGAGCGACCATCTGGGCGTCGGCCTGTCGAGCGTCTCCGTCGACCGCGTGCTCTCGAAGCTCTACAACGAGCGGACCCACCGCGGGCTGGTCGTTCACTACGGGCTCAAGGACCTGGAACTGGCCGTGCTGCGGTGCCGCAGGGCCGCCGAGGATTTTTTTGCCGCGGTCCGGGCGAAGGTCGCGCCGCGGGGTGAATCGCCGTGGCGGGTCACCGCTCCGCACCTCCTGCCGGACACGCTCGGGGACGTGCTCCAGAGTCTCGGTCGTCAATTACGGAGCGCCGCCGAGGGGATCACGAGCGAGGCAGAGCGGCATGATTTCATCTCGCTTGCCGACCGGCTCGCCGGGCTGGCAGGCAGCCTCGACATGTGGCTTGGACAGAACGAACCCGGCTGTGTGTGGTGGGTGGAGGCACACCGCAGCCGTCGCGGCCGCGAGCGTCTTCTGCTCTCGAGCGCCCCGGTGGATGTGGGCGACATGCTCAAGCGCGAACTGTTTGGCCGCGTGGGCACGGTCGTGCTGACGAGCGCCACGCTGGCGGTGGGTGGACGGAGCCGATCGGATCCAGAAGACGTCTTCGATCCCGAGTCGGCGTCAGCGGATGCCGACTATGCGTTTCTCAAGCGACGTCTGGGTGTCACGGAGGCCCGCTCGCTGCGGCTGGGGAGCCCGTTCGACTATGCCCGGCAGGCGGAGCTGATCCTCGTCGACAGGCTGCCCGATCCGAGCATGCGAGATGGCTATGATCAGGCCGTGGTGAAGATGATCCGTCGCTACGTCGAGCGGAGCGGAGGGCGGGCGATGGTGCTGTTCACGAGCATCGCGTCGCTGACGAAGGCGGCGGGGGCTTTGGCCGGCTGGTGCGCGGGCAAAAACTACCGGCTCATCAGCCAGTCGGATGGCTTCAACCGCTCGCGGATGCTCGCCGATTTCCGGGAAGGGCCGGGGAGCGTGCTCCTGGGCACCGACGGCTTCTGGCAGGGGATCGATCTGCCGGGCGACCAGCTCGTCAACGTGATCATCACGAAGCTGCCGTTCGCCGTGCCCGACCGGCCGCTGACGGCCGCACGGATCGAGGCGATCACGGCGGCGGGCGGCAACGCCTTCGCCGAGTATCAATTGCCCGAGGCGGTGTTGAAGCTCAAGCAGGGCTTCGGACGGTTGATCCGCACCGGCTCCGATCGCGGTTCCGTGGTGATTCTCGATCCGCGGATGCTCACGAAGCCCTATGGGAGAATCTTCCTCGACAGCCTGCCGCCGGCTCGCGTCGTGGTGGAGCGGTACGCGTAAGCCGCATCCGGGAGCCGGCTGCGGCATGCTCGTCACCGGCGGATATGCTGTTGGTGAACGACGTGTATCGCAGGGAGACTCTCATGAAAATCGTCATCCACGAGGATCGGGCGGCAATGGGTGGGGCCGCGGCCGCCGAGGCGGCGACGGCACTCAAAGCAGCTTGCGATCGCAAGGGGTCGGCCACCCTCGTGGTTGCCACGGGTTCGTCGCAGTTCGAGGTGCTGGCCGCGCTCGGCACCACGGCGGGCATCCCGTGGGACGGCATCACCATCTATCACCTCGACGAATATGTCGGCCTTTCGCCCGACCACCCGGCGAGCTTCCGCCGCTACCTGCGGGAACGGTTCGTCGACCGGCTGCCCATCCGCCCCAAGGCATTTCACGAGGTTGGCGTCGAGGCCGATCCGGTGGCCGAGTGCCGCCGGCTTGCCGCGCTCGTGCCGCCGGACGATTTTGATGTGTCGATGATCGGCATCGGTGAAAATGCCCACGTGGCGTTCAACGATCCGCCCGCCGACTTCGAGACGATGTCGCCGTATCTGGTCGTGTCGCTCGACGAACCGTGCCGACGACAGCAGGTCGGCGAGGGCTGGTTTCCGTCGCTCGAGAGCGTGCCGACGCAGGCGCTTTCGATGTCGATCCGCCGGATTCTCGCCAGCCGCACGATCGTCTGTTCGGTGCCCGACCGGCGGAAGGCCGAGGCGGTACGGGCTGCCGTCGA
>JBIIOL010000555.1:0-2856 GCA_044336965.1 Pirellulales bacterium
GACAGGCCGAAGTGGCCATGGATTGGCTGATGTCCCAAGCCACGAGGCCGGATGCCACCGCCGCACGCCACACGGACGCGCGTTCGCTTGCGGTTCCCGTTCCTCGCAGCACCATGATTCCAACCAGAATGCCGGGCGGCTGTGCACCGATCGGCAGAAAGCCGTGATCCAGCGGTGAGGCTTTTGTGAATGCCCTCGACCACCTTCGCACGACGATGGCAAAAGTCTACGCTCTCGTGCAACGAGTGCGAATCTTTTTCCAAAAAAACTGAAGGCATGCACGTCGCGTGCCGATCGCGTGCGGAAATCCAACCGTGACCAGGAACGACCCTGCATCCGACGCCACGATCAGCCCCACAATGAAGCGCAGAACCTGCCCGGCTACGAACCCGCTGAGGCTGTTCCGGAACCGCGATCAGGGACGCGTTCATTGAAAGGATGACAACTCGCGGAACGAAACCGCAGGCAAAAATCAGGCGGGATGGTATTTTTTGCAGGCTGCGCCGGCGGCAGCCCGCTCGACGACGGACGATGAAAGCATGCTCACTGAAACAACGTTAATTTAGGGATGTTCGGCAAGCCACACAAGATTCTGTTGGGTGGGCGGCTCAGGCCTACCATCCCGCTCACGCCGCAGCGAACAACCTGAAAAAAAGCCGTATTTCTGCCTCACAACCCGTTCTTTCGCGCGATTTTCCCCAGTTTTCACATGCCCGACTCCACCACCAAAATCGCCCCCCCGTCCGACGGCAGCCCCTATCCCGTAGGTCGGCCCGGAATGCGGCCGGGCACTGGGCCCGGAACCGGCGACCGCTTCGATCTGGAACCGGGCGAGAAGGTCGTGGCCTCCTGCCGCTTCGACCTCGATGCCAACCTGCAGTTCACGGACGGATCGATCGTGCTCACGGACCGCCGTCTCGTGGCTGATTCTCCCGCCTCGGCGGATGGCGCCCCCGCCTCCACCGGGGGGCCCAGATCGTGGCGTCTCGATCCGACGACCAGCATAGACGTCCACCTGCGGTCGGCCGTTGGCCGGATTGAACTCTCTCAGCAGGGGCAGGTGGTGGCGAGGTGGCTGTTCACGCCTGCCCGGGCCAAGGGCGTGCACGCCCTTGAAGACGCCTTCGACGCGCGAGGGCACGGACAGACCACACAGCACAGCGACGCCGACGCGGAGGCCGAGGAGTCGCCCAGACCGGCCGCTCCCGCCGGCGGCAAGTCGCTCTCCGAAGACGAGCCAGGACCACCCGGCGGGATGGGAGCGTCATGGCGGGCTCTTGTCCGCGTGCTCGCGTTCGCCCGGCCGCACGCCGGAATGGCCATGCTCGGCATTTTTCTGACGCTTGCCAGCACCGCTGCAGCGCTCGTGCCTCCCTATCTCACGATGCCACTGGTCGATGGCGTGCTCATCCCGAAGCAGGCCGGTGAACCGATCCCCTTTTCCCAAGTGTTGTGGTACCTGAGCGGACTGGCCCTGGCGGCCATTCTCGCCTGGATGTTGTCCTGGGCCCGCTCCTGGACGCTCGCGTGGGTGAGCGAGCGGATCGCCGCCGGACTGCGAGTGAAGACCTACGCCCACATGCAGACACTCTCGCTCGACTTCTTTTCGGGAAAGCGGACTGGCGACCTGATGTCGCGGGTGGGCAGCGACACCGATCGGATCAACCTCTTCCTGTCGGTCAACCTGATCGAGTTCGCCTCCGACGTGATGCTCGTCCTGCTCACGGCCGCCGTCCTCATTTGGATCAACCCCTGGCTGGCGCTCGTCACGCTCGCCCCGTTCCCGCTCGTGGTCTGGCTGGTCTATGCGGTCAGGAAAGGGCTCCGCCGCGGGTTCGCACGGGCCAGCGTCGCCTGGGCCGACATGACGAGCGTGCTGGCCGACACCATTCCCGGCATCCGCGTGGTGAAGGCCTTCGCGCAGGAGGCTCGCGAGGTGGACCGTTTCGTCGCCGCCAACGACCGCGTGCTCGATGCCAACGACCGCGTGAACGTCGTCTGGGCCTTCTTCGGTCCGTTGGTGAGCCTGTTCAGCGAGATCGGTCTGCTCATCGTGTGGGCGGCCGGGGCGTGGATGGTGTTCTCCGGGTCGGTGACAGTCGGCATGCTCACCGCGTTTCTCACCTACATCTCCCGCTTCTATGGCCGCATCGAGTCGATGATCCACATGGTGCCAGCCACGCAGCGCGCAGCCACCAGCGCCCAGCGGATCTTCGACATTCTCGACTGCCAGCCGTCAGTCGCCGAGCCGGCACGGCCAATCAATCCTGGCCGGGTGCGGGGGCGGATCGAGATCTCGAATCTCCACTTCCGCTACGGGGCGAGGGAGATCCTCCACGGGATCGACCTGACGATCGAACCCGGCGAGATGATCGGGCTCGTCGGCACGAGCGGCTCCGGCAAGTCGACGCTTGCCAACCTCGTCTGCCGCTTCTATGACCCGTCGAGCGGGTCTATCAGAGTCGACGGAAGAGACCTCCGCGAACTGTCGATCACAGCCTACCGGCGCAACCTCGGCTGCGTGCTGCAGGAGCCGTTTCTCTTCTTCGGCACCATCGCGGAAAACATCGCCTACGGCTGCCCGTCCGACGAGGCCATCGACCCCGATGTGTTGCGGCAGCGGATCGTGGAGGCGGCTCGGGCCGCCGGGGCACACGAATTCATTCTCGCCCAGCCCCTGGCGTATGACTCGCGGGTGGGCGAGCGGGGCGGCTCGCTCTCAGGCGGTGAACGACAACGACTTTCGATCGCACGGGCGTTGCTCGTTGATCCGCGAATCCTGGTCCTCGACGAGGCCACCTCCGCGGTCGACGCAGAGACCGAGGCGATCATCCAAGGGGCTATCGATCGGCTGGT
>JBIIOL010000556.1:0-2855 GCA_044336965.1 Pirellulales bacterium
TGCTCGTGCAGCACGACTCCTCGGCTGCAGGAGCCTTGGTCGAGCAGCACGACGACTTTGTTGCCTTCGCCGCCAGCTGACTGCTGCTAGCCACCCGCTGCTCGAGCGCCGCGAGCACCGCCGGCTCAACGCGATGAGCCTTGGCCCAGGCAAGCGTCTCCGCCGGCGTGTTGCAGCAGCAGCTGGTGAAGCACTGCTCGGCCGTAACGCAGCCGCAGGGTTTGTCCATGCAGGGAAAGGGCCGCGAGCGATCCTTGCCGGCCAGCCGCTTCGCAGCGGGCGAGTCTGGAGCAGCCGGCGTGACGAACCCAAGAGAAATGGAGCCAAGAGAAATGGAGCCAAGCGGCAACGGCAGCCCCGAGGCTACGAGCGTGTAGCCGAGAATCGCCAGCCATGTCGTGATCCGACGAAGCGGTGCGCGAGGGTGCATAACAAGAGCATACACTCTGAAACAAGGAGGGCAAACAAATTCGATAACGCGGGAGCAAGCGATGCGGGCCAATCGCGGTGCCCCAGATCCCCCGGCTCACGCCGGGGGCTTGTATGTGACTCTCCCCATAAAAGCCCTGAGCGCAAGCGACGGGATCCACGACGGACGCCGCTCACAAGCTCTTGAGCACCTGCACCGCCTCCGCGAGTTCCGCAACGCCACCACGGGGGTCGGCGGGCTCGACGCCGATCCAGCCGCGATACCCGCGCTCCTCGAGCGTGCCAAAGACGGCGGCGATATCGACGTGGCCGGCGCCGAGCGCCGACGCCCGACCGCGGCCCGCGAAACTGCCGGCCACCGCGTCGGTGGCATGCACGTAGCCGATGTGCCCTGAGAGCTTCTCGATCGCCTCGGCCGGATCGTGACGGTGCACCAGGAGCCCGCCGGTCACGACGTCGCAGGTGAGCGATCCCTCCGGCAGGCTGGCGATCACCCGCACGAGGTCGTCGGGGCTGGCGAGGCCCGCCTCGGCGCAGAGCGTGGCGCCCACGCGATGCCCCCAGCCGCCCAGATCCGTGAGCACGTCGATAAGCAGCCGCCACTGCGGGTCGGGCTCAGCCTCCGGGTCCGCTGCCGCAGGCGGCACGTCGCCGATGTGGTTGAGCACGACCTGCGCACCGAGGTCGTGCGCGAGTTCGAGCGCCCGCTTCGTCGCGGCGATTCTCGCCTCCAGCCGGTCGGCATCGGCATAGCCGCCGCGGGTACGAAACGCCACGGCCGACACGACAAGCCCATCGTCGTCGAGCCACTTGCGGATCTGCCGCAGGCCCGTCTGCGAGACCTGTTCCGGATCGAGGCCGCCCCGCGCGTCGATCTCCACGCCGCGGACACCGAGATCCCTCGCCCGCTTGAGCGCGGTCCGCAGGTCGGGGGAAAGGGCCGCAGTGGCCACGGCGAGACGGGATGTGTCCATGCGTCTGAAAGTATCCTGTGTGTGTCGCGGTCCGCGAGGCAAGCCGCGTGATTGTAGTGTGGGCAGAACCTCTCTTGCTTGACCCTTGCTTGCGCTGCGGGCTTGCATGGACAATGCAATGGCACACGCCCGCCACCATTCATCGAGGAGCCTGCCCGGCATGCCTACGCTCGCACAGGTGACCGAGTCGCTCGAATACATCGCCCCGTTGCGACTGGCCGCCGAATGGGACTCGGTCGGCCTGCTGGTCGGCTCCGGCCGTCCGCAGATCGCCCGCGTGATGACCTGCCTGTCGCTCACGCCCGACGTGGCCGCCGAGGCGGTCCGCGAACAGGCCGACATGGTCGTCACGCACCATCCCCTGCCCTTTCGGCCCGTTCCGCGGATCACCGCCGACACCTCCACTGGCCGCGTGCTTCTCGATCTGATCCACGCCGGTATCGCCGTCTGGAGTTCGCACACGGCCTGGGACTCGGCCGCCGGCGGCATCAACGATCAGCTCGCCGCCCTGCTGGGGCTGGATCACGTGGCGCCCATCGAGCCCGACACGGTCCATCCTCTGGCCGGCTTCGGCCGGGCGGGCACGGCCCCCGCCAGCTGGTCGGTCGCCCAACTGTCCAGTCACATCGCGGGCCGGTTGCGAGTGAAGGGTGTGCACGTGGTGGGCCTTCCAGACCAACCAGCCGGCCGCGTCGGCATCGTCTGTGGCAGCGGTGGCGAATCGCTGGCCGCCGTGATTCAGGCGGGCTGCACAACCTTCCTGACCGGAGAGATCAAGCTGCATCAGTCCCTCGAGGCGCGGGCCTGCGGCTTGGCGGTGATCGCGGTAGGGCACCACGCCAGCGAGCGATTTTCGATGGAGGTGCTCGCCGGGCGATTGGCCGAGGCGGTGCCCGGCCTCGCCTGCTGGGCCAGTCGCGACGAGGCCGACCCGCTCCAGTGGCTGGCGTAAAGCCGCTTATTCCTGAAGCAAGTTCCTGAAACCAGCGACGGAAATAAAAATTGCTCCGCGGTTTTCCGGCGCTACACTTGGGGGATTGCCCCGCGCGCGTCCCCCTGCCGGAAATGGCGGTTCCATGCCCCGATTCCTGACTGCCCTGCCCGTCTACAACGAAGTGGCCCACGTGTCGGCGGTGCTCGACGAGGTGCTGCGGTTCACGACCGACGTGCTTGTCGTGGACGACGGATCGACCGACGGCACGTCGCCGCTGCTGGCGGCGCGGGTCGAAGACCGTGGCGACATCCGCATCGTGCGGCATCCGCGCAATCAGGGATACGGAGCGGCGCTGGCCTCCGCATTCCGCGAGACGCTCACCGGCGACTGGGACGGACTCGTCACGATTGACTGCGATGGCCAGCACCAGCCGCAGCTGATCCCGGCATTCATTGCCGCCGCCACGACGGCGTCCGCCGGCCGGCCCGCCGCCGACATCGTCAGCGGCAGCCGTTACC
>JBIIOL010000080.1:0-9885 GCA_044336965.1 Pirellulales bacterium
GTCAAAGGCTCACAAGGTCTGCCGGCCTATGCCCGAACCGACGGCCAGGGCGTCTTTCGTGTGACCAGCACGCGAGGAGGGCGGCGAGACGCCGGTGCCGCCGCGGGAGACTACGTGGTCACCATTTCGAAAGTTGTGGCTGACGAAGGGGACGTGGCGGTTGAGGAGGATGGTGCGGCGAAGAAGCCGGCCCGCCGGCCCTCGTCAAAACAGCCTCGGAACGTGGTGCCGGAAGTCTATGCCGAAGTGGATACGTCCCCGCTTCGTGCCACCGTCAAGTCTGGCGCGAACACTGGCCCCGCGTTCGTCTACGATCTGAAGTCGTCAGAACCGAAAGCAACTCCCGGGAAGCGTTGATAGCCGGAGTCTTCGGGGCAATTGACCAGCGGTGCTCCGCGGCTCATAGTGACGGCTGTCTGGTTGTTTCGCGGGGAGTCACCATGAAGCGACTCACAGTTGTCGGTGCCTGCCTGCCCGCCCTGCTCTGGCTCGTGGCGGTATCCATCGTCTCGGGTGAAGAGGAGACGTCGGCTGTTCTCCCAGAGTCGTCCATCGCCACACTCCTCGCGCAGGATCCCGCCGAGCACGATCCCGCGACCATCGTGAGGACGCGGGGCGTTGTGACGCTGGCCGTGCCCGACCGCTTCGATTTCGCCGTGGAGGATGACTCGGCGGGGATCTGGGTCACGGCCCTGCAGGTATCAGACGTCGAGCCTTGGCGCAGTCTGCGGCAGGCGCTGCGTCCGGGCGATGAGGTGGAGGTGACCGGCGGTCTCGATCGCGGAGGCTATGCGCCGCGGATCGTCATGCAGGCGATGCGTGTCATCGGCAACCGACCGCTCCCGGCGCCGCAGCCAGCAGACCTCGCCCGCTTGTTCAGCGGCTTCGACAACTGTCGGCGGGTCGAACTCACGGGCGTCGTGCAGGGGGTCCGCGATCGGGGCCGGGAATGGGGGCTGGTGGTCTCGTCGTCGGCCCGGCGGATGCTCGTGCGGATTTCGAAGGGCACGCTCTCGACGCCGCCTGAGCACTGTATCGATGCGACCGTCCGCTTCACCGGCGTGGTGGGGGCGGTCCGCAACAGCCGCGGTGAGTTCCTCGCGCCGATGCTCTGGGTCGGTCTCGCCGAAGATATGGTGATCGTGAACCAGCCACCCTCCGCGGCCTTTGCGGCGCCGCTCGTGCCGCTTGATCGCATCGCCCGCTATCGCTTCGATCCCAACTCCGGGCATCGTCTGCAGACTGAGGGCACCGTCACCAGCGTGATGGAGGGCAGATCGTTCTCCATTCAGGAGGGGCTCTGCGGAGTTCGCGTGCAGACGGTGTCGAGTCCGCCGCTCAAAGCCGGTGATCGCGTGCAGGTAGCGGGCTTCCTCGACATGAGCCGACAGACCGCCGGCATCAGCGACGCGATCGTGAAGGTAGTCGGGCACGGCGCTGTGCCGGCGGCAGAACCGATCACTCCGCAGGAGATCAGCCACATCAACACGGAGGCCCGGCGCCTCGGGTTGATCGCTCAGCCCAGCACCTACGACGGCTGCATCGTGACGTTTCCCGCCCGGCTGGTGGAGAAAAAAACGGCGGTGCCGGGCGTGGGGCAGCTCGTCTTGTCGAGCGGCGACGTGACGCTCTCGGCCGTCTACGAAGGCGACGGTTTTGAGCCGCTGCGGTCGCTGGAGCCCGGCAGTGATCTGATGGTGACCGGCGTGATGCAGGTCCAGATGGTGGGAGATGAGGGACTCAGTTCGGTGGCCTCCGATCCGGTGGTGCAGCAGCTCAGCTTGATGCTGCGGTCGCCCGCGGACGTGCAGGTGCTCCGCACGCCTTCGTGGTGGACCACCGGCCGGCTGACGGCGGCTCTGTCGGGGCTTGCCGCGGTGCTGGTCGGGTCGCTGCTCTGGGTGGGAATGCTGCGGCGGCGGGTTGCCGCGACGACCGAGCGGCTCGCCTCCGAGATGCGCCGCCGACGCGACGCGGCCCTGGAATTCGACGCCAGCCTTCGGGAACGCAACCGGCTGGCCGCCAACCTCCACGACACACTTCTGCAGACGCTCACCGGCATCGATTTTCAACTCGGAGCCTGCCGGGCGGGAGGACAGAACAATGGTGAGGCACCGTCGACCCATCTGGCCGTCGCCCAGAAGATGGTGGCCCATGCGGCCGAGGAACTCCGTGGCTCGGTCTGGGCCCTTCGCACGATGCCGGTCGCGGGTCGATCGTTTCGTGAATCACTCGAGACGATCGCCACACAGACCGGTCATGGCCATCCCGAGCAGATTGCGGTGCGTGTTGCAGGCATGCCCAACGACGTGCCGCAGTTCGTGGCCGGCAACCTGCTCTTGGTCGCCCAGGAGGCACTCCATAACGCCGTGCATCATGCCGGTGCCCGGCAGATCGAGGTCGTGGCCACGGGTGACGCAGCGGCGGGCTCGATCGACCTGACCGTCCGCGACGACGGCAGGGGCTTCACGCCGGGCAGCCAGCTGGGTCCGGATCAGGGGCACTTTGGACTGTCCGGCATGCGGGAACGCATCGAACGGCTGGGGGGCACCTTCACGATCGACAGTCAGCCGGGAAGCGGCACCACGGTGCGCGCGGTCGTGCCCACGCGAGACTACGACAGGCAGATCGACGTCGGCGACGGTCGGGCCGCGGGATGAGACACGGGATGAAGACGCGGAAATAAGAACAGTGATGGAAAGAAGGAACAACGCGATGGAGACGACTCGTCGGGACTGCCTGCGACAGTCCGGCACGCTGCTGGCCGGAGGTTTGTCACTGGGCAGCCTGTCACCGGCCGGAGCCCGTGGAGACGAGGGCGATGCCGTGGATGTGTGTGTCTACGGTGCCACGGCCAGCGGCATCATGGCGGCGGTCGCCGCGACACGGGAGGGTGCGCGGGTCGTCGTGATCGAGCCATCGCGATGGCTCGGCGGCATGACGGGCGGCGGCCTGAGCCATGTCGACTGGGGCCGTGGGGAGGCGGTCGGAGGCACGGCCCGCGGCATTTTGAAGAGGGGCTTCAACGACGCCCAGTACCGCGATTATTTCCGCGCACTACTCGCCGAGCAGCGTATCCCGGTGGTTTTCGAGCATCGCGTGTCGGAGGTGCACCGCGTCGGGGCCGTCATCCAGAGCATCACGCTCGATCATGCCCCGCCCGACCGGCTGGGTTGCCCGGTAGCCGAGCCACGCACGCCGGCGGCGCGACGGATTGTCGCGAGGGTGTTCATCGACTGCTCCTACGAGGGCGACCTGATGGCGCGGGCCGGGGTGTCATACGTTTTCGGCCGCGAGTCGCGACGGGAGTTCGCTGAATCACTGGCAGGTGTGCAGCCGCCGCTAGCCGTCTACGACATCGATCCCTATCTCACGCCAGGCGACCCGCAGAGTGGCCTGGTGCCACTGCTGCAGCAGATCGAGATCAAGCCGGAAGGAGAGGCCGATGCGCTCACGATGGGCTACGGCTTCCGCTGGAAGTTCAGCAAGGAGGCCGGCAGCCTGCCGCTCGATCCACCCGACGACTACGACCCGCGGACGTTCGAGATCTATCGCCGCGGTTTCCAGCAGAACGTCGACATGTTCACGGGCCGGCGGATGCGGAAGCTGGGAGAGTTCGAGGAGGCGAAGGGGAGCGTCTTTCAGATCGGCATCGGCAACCTGTCGCGGGCCCTCTGGGTGGCCACGGTCTTTGGCAGCAACGCCGAGTATCCCGACGGCGACTATGCGACGCGGGCCCGTATCTGGAAGCGGCAACAGGATTACGTGCGGGGTCTCACACACTTCATGCGGACCGACCCGGCCGTGACGGCGAAGTGGCGGGACCAGGCGTTGGCGATCGGCCTCCAGCCAGGCATCTTCGACGACACGGCCGGATATCCCCACCAGCTCTATGTCCGCGAGGCGCGACGCATGCGGTCGGCCTATGTGGTCACACAGAAAGACATGGAGGGGCGTGCCGACGTGGATGATGCGGTGGGGCTGGCATCCTATGGCGTCGACGAGTGGCCCTATGCCATGGTTCCGCTCGACGGCAAGATTGCCCTGATGGGTGGCTACTATTCCATGCTCTATCTGGAGGAGGCCCACCGCGGCATCTACCGGATTCCCTACCGCGCGATCGTGCCGCACGAACGCGAGTGCGAAAACCTGCTCGTGCCGGTCTGCCTGTCCGCCAGCCACATCGCCATGACGTCGATCCGGATGGAGCCAGTCTGGATGATTCTCGGAGAGTCAGCCGGCGTGGCGGCTGCGACGGCCGTGAGGGAGCGACTGCCGGTGCAGCGCATCGCCTACGCGCCCCTTCGTGAAAGGCTCCTCCAGTTGGAACAACGGCTCGATCGGCCGACGACGGCGGATCGCTCATGAACAGCCCGTGTCTCTGTCCGCCTCGGAATCGCGGGAACGCCTCCGGACTGGTGCCCCCGCCCGCCCCCCGGCTATAACCAAGAAAGTCTGGGAGCCGCGTGCAAGAGATTTTTCCGACGAGAGGAACTCGCCATGCTGTGGTGTCAGTGGCTCGGACGGGCGTCGCTCGCGATCGGTGATCGTCGGTGGTCGGTTGCGTCCCTCGCACTCGTATAGGATGGAATGCTTGATGAGTGGACATGACGACACTATTCGTGCTGCAGATGCCGAGCCGGGCCGCAAGCCGCTGAGGCCGCTCGATGCGAACGAGCGGCGGGTGCTGGGCGTGCTCATCGAGAAAGGCAAGACGACGCCCGAGCAGTATCCGTTGTCGCTCAATGCGGTCGTGACTGGCTGCAACCAGAAGAGCAACCGCGATCCCGTCATGCATCTCGACGAGGAGTCGGCCAGCCGCGCCCTGACGAGCCTGCGGCACTGTGGCGCGGTGGCGGAGGTGTTTGGGAGCGGAAAGATTCCGCGGTACCGCCACCTTGCCTACGAGTGGCTCGCGGTCGGCCCGGTGGAACTGGCGATCCTCGGCGAACTCCTGCTGCGGGGCGAGCAGAGCGAAGGCGATCTGCGGGGACGGGCCAGTCGCATGGACCCGATTCCCGATCTGGATGCCCTCCGCACCCATCTCGATTCCCTCGCCACCCGAAGCCTGATCATCTGGCTCACGCCGCCCGGCCGCGGCCGGATGCTCACGCACGGCCTGTTGCCCGAGGAGAAGTTGGAGAAAGTCCGGTCACAGGTGGGGCTGGCGGCGGACACAGCCGGCCATGACGCTGGCGTCGAGGAGGTGTCCGGTGTTCGGGAGCCGGCGGCGGACAGTCGCACAGACCATGCCACCGGGACTGGGCGGGCAACTGAAACGCTCGCAGATCGAGTGGCCCGACTGGAGGCGGAACTCGCTGCTGTTCGGGGCCGGCTTTCGGCCTTGGAAGGGGTGGCGGAGGGCACGTGAAGGGGCCTACGGCAGCCCTGCCGGCTGCCTGATTTGCGTCACCTGCCCAAATCGTCGTGGCGGCATAGGGTCTGGGTTTGGCGGGCGATTGTTCGATTGCCCGGATGCCGGCCCCCCGCGTACATTTCGTTCCCGGCGGAGGGAACGAAATTACCTGGAAGGGGAACATCCATGGCCACCCAAGAGCATGATCGTCTCGACAGCCTGAAGTCACTTTCACCGCTTCAGGCCATTCAAGCCCTGCTTCGCGACGACTGCGGACAAGGCGAGAGAAACTATCTCGTCACCGCCATCCAGCGAGACCGCCGGATCGAACTCGACGACGACGAAATCACGTACGTGATCCACGACGCCATGCAGAGCGGCATCGACGCGCCCGCGATCTTCGAGCGGCTTCTCACCGCCGGCGACGGATATCAGGCCTGCAACGTGCAGCGGCAGCAGGCCCGTTGAGCGGCAGCCAACGCCGTCGTTGGGGGCCATAAGACGCTTGGATTTCAAGAGCGAAATGGCCTCACTTAAAATTCTCCAGCAGTTTTCTTGACAGGCCCGCATCACGAAGTAGGGTTGAGAATATCCCCTTTTTTCGAGTGCTGCGGCTGGTGAGGCTTATTCCGCAGGGCGAAGAGATCGCGGCACACGCCGGCTGATCCGCCCGGGCAATGAGTGGCATCGACGACGAACTCCAGCCGTTCCAGCATCGTTGTCATGTTCCCTCGCTTGGAGGCCGCCCGCGGCCACCGGACGGTGTGACCACCTCGGCCCGCGCCTGGCACCGACCGCCGGTCTTCCACCGGTTTGGATCGGCAGGCCGGTCGAAACCACCGCAGACGCCGGATAACCATCCCTATCCCTCCCACCGACAAAACTTTCGCATTTTTTTTGACAACATCATTTCGCGACCTAACCTCGATTTGACCCTTTTGCCCGAGTGGGCAACCAGCTCAGTGCCCAATCACGTTCTTCGGTGTCCACAACGAGCACACACAGCCTTCAGAGAGACGATGGATTTATGGTTCGCAATGTTGCGTTGATTACCGGTATTACCGGCCAAGACGGCTCCTATCTTGCCGACTTGCTGCTCTCGAAGGGCTACGAGGTGCATGGCATCGTCCGTCGTTCGAGCAGCTTCAACACCCGCCGCCTTGACCACGTGTATCACGATCGTCACGCGGGCGGCCGCCCGCTGACGCTGCACTACGGCGACGTGGCCGACGGAAACTGCCTTGCACGCATCATCCGCGAGGTCCGGCCGACAGAAATCTACAACCTCGCCGCCCAAAGCCATGTCCGCGTCAGTTTCGATCAGCCGACGTACACCGCGGATGTCACCGCGTTGGGAACGCTCCGGCTCCTGGAAGCGCTGCGCGACGTGCAGGACGCCATCGGCGAAACCATCCGGTTTTATCAGGCATCGAGTTCGGAGATGTACGGCAAGGTCGTCGAGATCCCCCAGAAAGAGACAACGCCGTTTCATCCGCGGAGCCCCTACGGCGTCGCCAAGACCTACGCCCACTGGATCACGGTCAATTACCGCGAGAGCTACGGCCTTCACGCGAGCTGCGGCATCCTCTTCAACCACGAAAGCCCGCGGCGTGGCGAGACGTTCGTGACCAGGAAGATCACGCGAGCCGCCACGCGGATCAAACTGGGCCTGCAAGACACGCTGTTTCTGGGCAACATCGACGCCAAGCGAGACTGGGGATTCGCCGGTGATTACGTCGAGGCGATGTGGCTCATGCTGCAGCAGGAAGAACCCGACGACTACGTCGTCTCGACGGACGAGACCCACACAGTGCGTGAATTCTGCGAGAAGACGTTCGCGAAGCTCGGGCTCGATTGCGACGACTTCATCAAGATCGACCCGCGATACTTCCGGCCCGCCGAGGTGGATCTTTTGCTCGGCGATTCCACGAAGGCCCGCACCAAGTTGGGATGGAAGCCGCGAGTGTCGTTCGACCAGCTTGTGGAAATGATGGTCGAGGCCGACCTGGTGCTCGCCGAACAGGAGAAACTCCTGCGCGGCGAGGGACATGCCATGGTGCTTGTGAACGACTGACTGTCCGACTGTCCTCGCTGTTCCCCCAACGTCCTCCCTGCACCGAGCATCCCGTGTTAATGGAAGCCGCCGACCACACCGCCCCCGCTCGAACCGCTACCGCAAGGGACCCGGTCACCGAGGCGAAGCAGGCCATCGCGAGCCTGCCCGGAATCAAAGGCACGATCGCCGTGATCCGCATGTGGCCGGAGCAGGCCTGTGCCGAGCACGAGTGCGTGGAGCGGATCCGCACCGCCGCCGAACTCGTCGGCGTGCGCGTGATCGAACTCGACAAATTCGGGCATATCGTCGGAACACCGCGGCAGCGGGTGGCGCGGGAGGACGTCGACTTCGTCATCCACCTCCACTACGAGACAGCGAAGACCTACGACGCCGTCTCGGTGGCGGCGATGTGGAATCCGACGCAGTTCTACTTCGACTGGGGCTTTGACCGGCACTGGTCGAACCAGATGTCGCACGACGTGTACGCCTACACCGGCTCGCCCGAGATCAAAAAGCTCGTGCGTGCCTCGCGCGGAGACTTTGTCGCCGCGGACATGCCGCTGCTGAACCACACGCTTGCCGACCCGATCATTCCCCCCCGGCTGCACGACGAGTACCGCGTCTTTTATTGCGGCATCAACTGGGAGAAGCTGACCAACAAGCCGGCGCGGCACGACGCCGTCCTGCGTGAGCTCGATAAGAAGGGCGTGCTGGATGTCTACGGGCCGACGGAGATCCGCGGCGTCAAGCTGTGGGACGGCTACAAGGGCTACCATGGCTCGCTCCCCTTCGACGGCCGCACGATCATCGGCAAGATCGCCGATGCCGGCGCGTGCCTGGTGTTCTCGTCCGAGGCGCACATCAATTCGGGCATCATGTCGAGCCGTCTCTTCGAGGCGATGGCGGCCGGTGCCGTCGTCATCGGCGACGAGCATCCCTTTCTGCCTGCCGCGATCGGCGACAACTACATCCGCGTGCCTTCCAGCCTTCCCGCAGAAGAGCGTGTGAAGCGCATTGTGGAGGCATTGGAGCGGTTTGGCCGTGATCCAGAGGAGGCTTTGGCACTGGCATCGGCCTCTCAACGGGCATTGCTCGAGTCGTATCACCTCTGCACGCAATTGGCCGACGTCTACAAAGCCGCGCACCGGTTCAGCGAGCGTTCGCGGGCGCTGACGCTGCCTTCAGCCGATCCCGTGGTGGATCTCGTCGTTCAGCCGCTCTATGGCGATGCCAAAGTCGTGCTGAACCGCGTCAATGGGCTGGCCAAGTCCTGCCGGGGGCGGGCTCGGGTCACGGCGCTCGTCGACCCGAAGCTGCGGGAATGGTACGAGAGCAACGTCGACGCTGCGGTGCAGATCGTGCCGCTGCCAGACGCCCAGGACCGCATTCTGGACCCGATGGAGTGCCTTGAATTGGCTGGGAACCGGCTCACCTGCCCGAAGGTGGCCTTCCTGCTGGGCATCGAGGAGGTGTTTCCGGAGACCTTTGCCGCCGCCTGCATCGAGGCCGAAGGGCATCCGGTGGCGCGGGTGGGCCATGCCCTGCGGCATCGCGACAAGACGGGCAACGTGTTCTACGACTACTTCCGCGGGGCGGGCGATCTCAACACGCTGCACGATCCAGCTTTGGGCTGCGTGATTTTTGATCGCGACTGGCTCACGAATCGTGTGCCGCTGCGGACCGTCTCATGGAAGGATCTCTGCCGAATGGCGGTCCTCGAGCGGCAGACGGTGGTCGACTGCCCCACGACGGCGATCGTGATCGACATCACCGACTACGAGCAGATTCTGCACCGCTTCGCACCGCCACGGGCGGTTCCTCTCGACATCGAGACCATGGCGCGGTTGTCGGGCAACGTCCAGGAGTCGATCTCGTCGGGAGCCATCGTGGCAGCGTGCAGGCCGGCAGCGGTCACCGCGGATCCGGTGCGAGGCCTGTCGGCCGAGAATCTGATCGAGACAGTGCATGCGATGGACCTGGAGAAACGCTGGCGGATCATGCTCGACCTTTACAAATCGATTCCGATGCCTGCCTGGACGCGTGGCTTTGTAACCTTCATCCGCAAAAACGTCGGGATACGTTGACCCCGCTGCCGCAAGGAACGGTGAGCGGCGTTGAGTCGAAATGACGACAACCTTTGATTCAGGAACTATCGCGATGCTGATGAGCCCACCACACGACGTCCCACAGCAGGAGACGGCCGTCGAGAGCCATTCCGGAGGACCAACCGGCCCGGACGATTCGACACGGGGCCCGCTGCGGGCTCGCGTGAATGTCGGACTCGACTGGGCTGGGAAGGTCGCTGAGTTCTGCGTCGCGCGGCTGCAACAGTCCTCGCAGTTCGTGTTCGCGCTGGTCATGACGACCATCTTTTATTACCCGTCGCTCCGAAACGGGTCGCGAGACGCGGGCTTTCTGTACGGCGGGGACGTGCTGGGATTCTATTGGCCATACCTCGCAAAACTACAGCATC
>JBIIOL010000081.1:0-9805 GCA_044336965.1 Pirellulales bacterium
GAGAGCAGAAATCGCGCGAGCGCGGCGACGTCTGCCGGTTCGCCGATCCGCTTCAGCGGGTAGCGAGCCGCGAGAGCCTCCCGCTTGTCGGGCGATGAGAGCAGTCGTGCGGCGAGGGGCGTATCGATGAGCGCCGGCGCGATCGCGTTGACCCGGATCTTCGGTGCCCACTCCGCGGCCAGTGATCGCATCAGGCCTTCCACCGCACCTTTCGCGGCCGCCACCGACGCGTGCATCTGCATGCCCTGACCCACCGCGACCGTGCTGAACAGCACCACGCTCGCGGGCCCGCCGTCAGCGCCCTTCAGTCGCGGCTGGCAGGCCTGCAGGAACCGCACGGCGCCGAGGAGATTGAGTTCGAGATCCTGGCGAAAGTCGGCTGGCTGCAGGCTGCGGAAGGACCGCAGCGTGATGCTGCCGGGGCAGTAGACCGCCCCATGGATCTCCTCGGGAAGTTCCGGCAGCGGACCGTCGGGATCGGCGAAGTCGCACGGCAGATGCCGAATGGTCGCGGCGGACGGCAGATCGCCGCTCGTTCGCGACCAGACATCGATCCGATCGGCGGTTGGGGCCAGCAGCCGCACGAGTTCCAGGCCGATGCCGTGACTCCCGCCCGCGATAACGTAGGTTCCCGACATGATGAGGTGCCTCCGCCAGCAGTGTAGGCGGCTGCGAAAAAGGTGCCAGTCACGCGGCTGTCCCAGTTCTGTTCAGCACGGGGTGTGCAGGCGGCCCGAATTCCCTTGCTCGTGCTGCGGGCTTGGATGGATTTTGTGGTTGCTGTCACCTTTTTTCGGCCAGTTCCACGCAGAGCAGTTCGTTGTCGCCGCGGATGAACATGCGCGTGCCGACGAACGCCGGATGGGAAAACACGGGATTGTTGTTTGCGCCAGAGGCATCTTCGAACACCGCGAGCGTTGTCGGCTCCCGCCTGCCTGGCACGACGTCGTGCATCACAAGCAGCCCGTTGTTTCCGATCACGAGCACGCTCGCAGGTCCCGCCACCGCGGCTGCGTAGGTTGCAAACGGACCGCTTCGCGGTGCATCCGCCTCGGCCAGCCCGCGGGACGTGCATTCCAACGCGAACAGCTTCTCCTGTGCACAGAACATGCGGCGGCCCTGCATGACGGGTGTCGCCATATCCGGGGCCGGTTCGCGGCGCTGCCCGAGGGGCTTGGGATCGATCGTACCGTCAGCGCGAAAGGCATGGAGACGGGTGCCGTTCATCTCCGTCGCCACGAGCAGACGCGGGACGGCGTCCTTCACCAGCACCGGCGTGGGCACGTTGAAGTCTCCTGACACCTCAGGCGCGAGCGACCAGAGCTGCTTGCCCGTGACCGGATCCCAGCCGCCGAGCGTGGCATTGTCGTAGCCGATGACCTGGCGGACGCCACTGACGTCAGCCGCCACGAATGAGGCATGCCCGGCAGGCTTTCCCGGGCACCGCCAGACCTCCGCGCCGGTGGCAGGATCGAGCGCGACGAGCGATGCGTCGGGGGCGCCCGGGTTGACGATGAGCCGTCCGTCAGCGACCAGCGGCGACGAGCAGTAGCCCCACGCCGACAAGGCCTCCTTCGGCACGCCGAAGTCGACGACGAGATTGCGCTTCCAGAGCACGCGGCCAGTCGCGAGCGCCACGCAGTGCAGATCGCCCATCGCCCCGAGCAGGTGCACGCGGTCGTTCTCGATGAGCGGCGTTGCCCGCGGCGAGTTGCCGTAGTCGAGTTCGCCGGGAGCGTTGTAGGCCACCTTCCAGAGCGGCCGTCCCGTTTCGGCTTCGAAACACCGAAACACGTCCTGGCGGTCGTCGTCATCACGGTCACCAATGACAACGTAGTAACTTGTGGCCGCGATGCCACCCAGCCCTGACCGAGACAGCGGCCGGCTCCACACGCGGTCGACCGCCTCGGGCAGACGTTCGGGCAGCCCCGGCACGAACCCGTCGCGATGCGGCCCGCGCCAGCCGCTCCACGTCGATTGCAACGGGTCGGGGCACGGTACGAAACCTCGTGACGATTCGAGCTTCTTGCAGAGATCCTGATCGTGGCCGACGTCGAGCAGTGCCCGCTTGACGCGATCGCGGGTGGGGAAATCGACATTCCCGGTGACAAAGGCCGTGATGAATCGGACCGGTCGCGTTTGGCCGACGACCCGCAGGCCGCCTTTCGGCACCGTGCCACAGCCTTCCAGCAGCGGCTGGGCGTAGCTGGATATCACGGCGGCCGCCTGCGCCGGCTGCGGGGCGTCGAGGATCGCCGCTGCAGCGTCGCTGCAGGAGGCTGCGACCTTGCTCTCGGGTGAATCGGAAGCGGCGACCCGCTGCAGGGCCTCGAGGGCCATAGAGTGCTTCTCGGCGTGCTCACGTGGCCCCAGATGGATCGTGTAGTCGATCAAGTCCTCCAGTGACTCTGCGGGATCCTCCGTCGGCACCACGAACAGCCCGTGGAGCAGGCAACTCCCGTGGCGGTCGGTGAGCGAAGCCAGTGGTTCGACCACGATGCCCCCAGCCTTTCCGTCCTCCCGCACGACGGAGTGCTTGCCGATCACCACGTGGGCCCGCGGGCAGTCGGAGGCCTCCGTGCCCCGTGCGAGCGACTCACCGAAGCCGATCTTCACGGGCCTGCCGAGGGCCTTCTCGAGATGCTGCCCGAGCGCCAGATAGTCGCGTTGGGCAAAACCGGCCACGCATGGGCAGGAGAGCTGGGCCGCGAGCGGGTCCATCACCACGACACACAGCGGCTCCGCGTCCGGCGAGACGGGCTGCTCCGCGGCGAGGGCGATGACACACAAGGTGATGCTGGCGATGCTGACTGTGATACCGGCTGTGATGCTGGCCGAGGTCCAGCTCTGGCGGGTCGTGGCACGCATGGTTATCTCCCCGCGTCGAGCGACGTGAGCGAATCCGTTTGCGGGGAGGAGGCTGCAGCGTTCGGGGGAGTCTCGCTCGAGGCCATGACCACGATGTGTCCTCGCGTGATGTCAAGCATGTAGACGCGGTCACCCTTCGGCGACACCGCGATCGACACTTTCTTGCAGCCGGGTACGAGTTCGACCGAGCCGACGAGTTCCATGAATGTGCCATCCGCGGAAAATCGCTTCACTCGGCCACTGCCCGCTTCCGCAGTGTAGACCGACCTGCCGGGGCCGAACGCCACGTTCATCGGATTGCAGCAGCCCTCGAAGCTGGCATCGCTGCCCCGCTCGCGGGAGCCGAAATCCAGAACCGATTCCCCTTCGCGGGTGTAGCAGCTCACGCGGTGCTTGGTGTTCTCGGCCACGTACACGCCGTTGTCGTTCGCCTGCACATCCATCTGCCCACAGCAGCCGCGAAGCGATTCGCTGATCTTTCGTCCCTGCTCAAAATCCAGGTCGGTTCGCCAAACATCAAAGCCATTGCCGGTGCTCGACGAGCAGGCGAAGAAGACGTCCGTCGTGGAGGCCGAAATCGAGGCAATCCGGGCCTGCGCGGCCACCAGTTGATCGATGCTCGGCGGCTGTGGCTCGGCCGCGGGACCTTGGCCGGATGCGTTTCCGCGGTTGCCCGTCGGGGCAGCGATGGTTGTCTTCAGGTTTTTACCGAGTCGTACGAGCGCTGCGCGTTTCTTGAGAAGGCCCTTCCGTTCCTGCTCGCGCTGTTCTTCCTCCTTGGCATCGAAGTCGGGCCCAGTGTCTGCTTCGTCTGCGATTGCCTTCAGTTCTCGATCGATGATGGCGATCTTCTTGGCAAGGTCGGCCAATCGCTTCGTGGAGGTGCGGATCTGCTCCCGCTGCCTGGCAGCGACATCCAGCTGTGCCCGTTCCTGGATCTTTTTTTGGATGGCCACGGCGGCATCTTTGGCGCCGGCGAGGTTGGGGGCCTCGCAGACTTTCGTGACGGCACCATCACTGTCGAGAAGCAGAAGCTTTCCGTTCCCCCCGACATACACATCACCCTTCGGCCCGACGTTCACCGCCTCGGGCGGCACGGGCAGCGGCCATTCCGCGACCTGCTTGCCCTCTGAGTCGAAGATACGCAGGAGTGCCTTGTCCCCGGAGACGCCCGCGATGACCCGTCCCTGTCGGTCAACGGCGAACGTGGTGAGTTTCTCACGCGAGTTGCCGTTCACGACCTTGATGAGCCGCTCCTGCGCATGAGTGGCTGATTTTTTGGCCTCGTCCGCCACTGCCGGCCTGCCTGTCAGGTCGGCTTCGCATGCGAGCATCAGAATCGCCCATGCCGTCAGCATGCGGCTTTGAGAGGCGAGTTGCCCGGCGCTCGACCGACCACGGAACGATGGAATCGCCATGGCGTTATCCTTCCACGAGAGTGAATAGACCGGGAGAGTGAAGAGACCGGATTGCCCACGGACGTTGCTGCCAAGCCCGGGCGGCAGTATCCCCTTCTCGGGGAGGGGTGTCAATCTTTTCAGCCTCGGCGTTGTCCAACCCTTGCAGGCTTTTGGACTCTCGTCGTAGGCTGGATGGAGACGGGGCGGAATCGGGGGGCTCCGGCCAACTCCGGCGATCGTGTTTGAATCCCTTGGATGACTTGTGGAGGCGCGCATGTCGAAGACGTCCACCATGGTGCAACGTGCCCCTGCGGGCCGAACAGCGGCGCGGCGGCCGGTGACGCGGCCTCTCTCCGAGACGATGCTCGGGACGCCATTCACGCTCGAGCAGGAACTCGAGCCGTTCGCACGCTGGTACGGCCGGTCGCTCTGGGTGCCGCCGAAGAACCGCAGCCCTGACCTCGCACAGACGATGCTCGCCGCCGGCTTCTGGCCGCGGTCGAGCCATCATGCGAAGGGGCGGGAGAGAAGTTGGGCGGCCGCGCTCGCCGAGCACCGCGAGGAGTTCACCCACGTGCGCGAGATCGAACTCTCCAAGGCCTCGATCCGACTCCCCAAGGGTCGACTGCTCGTGGCGATCACCGAACAGGATCGCTTCGACACGATCACCGATACCGTGCCGGCCTGCGTGCGAACCCGGCTCGAGGAGTTTCTCGACGGCCCCGGAAAGCGGCCGGGAGTGAAGGTCTACTATCTCAAGCCTTTGTGCATCGAGGTGGGCAACAAACTGCTCTTTACGACACGCGAGAGCGTGGAGGCGGTCGTGCGAAGGATTCAGGACGAGGCGTTTGCGGAATACCGCCGCCTGTTCATGTCAGACCTTCCCCGACGGCTCCTTGACGGTACGGCCGATGCTGCCCTGGCGATTCCACGTGCCATGGTCACGTTCTACGCAAACCGCAAGAAGCGGGCCCTCGAGACCCACCACGCCAAGCTCGAGTTCGAGAGACGGAAGAGAGCGCTCACGGCGGCGTTGACCCACCGCGAGAGCTTTCACAGCGTGTGCAGCTACGACGACATGCTCTCCATCATGAGCCCGCTCAAGGAGTCGGAGGTCATTCGCCACTACGCGTTGGAGCATGAACTCTCGGCCTCGGAATTCGACGAGTTGGTCCAGCTGGCGGCTGGCACGCTGCCCTGGTTCGTGACCTTCTCGTTGGCCACGTCCTTCGTGATGTCGATCGCCGCCTCCGTGATGGCCAAGGCCACGGTGACGACGGCAGCGGTGGCGGTCTGCGACCCGGCGTTCGTCGCGGAACTGCCGGAGGCCCCGGGCGTGCTCCTCAAGATCGGGCATTTCGACGAGATCGACGGCGTGACACACGTCGAGATCTGAAGGCCGTGGATGGGCACATCCGCCACCCGAGCGGAAAACCCACGATGGCCACAAGCGTTGCGGCGATGTCGAGCGTCATACCGTCTCGCCGCGGACAAGGTCCTCAGGCGTCTGGCGGGCGCGGACGAGCCTTGCCTTGCCGCCGTCGATCAGCACCTCGGCCGGCAGGGGCTTCGAGTTGTAGTTGCTCGCCATCACGAAGCCGTAGGCTCCCGCGATCTCGATCACGAGCAGGTCGCCCACCTGTGCTGGTGGCAGCGGCCGCGAGGCCACGAAGCCGCCGTCGGTCTGCGTGAAGATGTCGCCCGATTCGCACAAAGGACCGCCCACGGCCACTTCTTCAGGAACGGCCTCCGCGACCGACTCGGCCTTGGCCGGGCAGAGGCTCATCGGATGGTACGAGCCGTAGAGGACCGGCCGCGCCAGCGTGTTGAAGCCGGCGTCGACGAGCAGGTATTTCCGCGAGCCCTGCCGCTTGGCAGCGCGGACCTCCGTGACGACGTAGCCCGACTCGGCCGTCAGATAGCGGCCCGGCTCGATCTCCAGGCGGATGCGATGGCCGAACCGGTCCTCCAGCTTCTTCCGCGTCGCGTCCCAGAGCTGAAAATAGCCGCCGAGGTCGGCGTGGACCTCGCCCGGCTTGTAGGGCACCGGCAGGCCGCCGCCGGCGCTCACCATCGTGAGCGACCGGCCGATCTCGATCGCCACCCGCTCGAGTGCGCCGGCCACTTCGGCCAGATGCGCCAGATCGGTGCCGCTGCCGATGTGCATGTGCAGGCCGCTCACCGACAGGCCGGCCCACTCGGCGCGGCGGAGCACCTCGGGAATGTCCTCGTGCCAGATGCCGTGCTTCGAGCCCTCGCCGCCGGTGTTGGTCTTCTGGCTGTGGCCGTGGCCAAAGCCGGGATTCACCCGCAGCGTGATGTTCGCCCCCGGCACCCGTTCGGCCAGTTGCTCGATCATGTCAGCCGAGCCGCAGTTGACATGGATGCCGAGCTTTGCGACTGCGTCGAGGCTCGCGCGGTCGAAGATGTCGGCCGTGTAGACGATCTGGTGCACAGGCGGCAAGCCATCGGCCGCGGCAGTGCGGTTGGCGTGCGCCGAGTAGCCGGCCTGCAGCGCCCGGTGGATCTCGCCAGTGCTCACCGCATCGACTACCACACCCTCACGGCGGATGAGATCGAGCACTGCGAGGTTCGAGCAGGCCTTCTGGGCGAAGCGGACCGTGTCCCAGGCGGCGAGGTCGCGGCAACGACGCCGGATCATGTCGGCGTCGTAGGCATAGAGCGGCGTGCCATATTCGCGGGCCAGGTCGGCGACGTTCACGCCTGCGATCTGCGTGCGGATGCCAGACTGGGCTCGAGTGTGAGTGGAGTGGGAACTGGACGATGTCTGGGTGTTGGTAGTCACGGTCGAAATTCGCGTGAGGGGAAAAGACGAAGGGAGACGTTGAACGAACCGTTCAGTTCAACGTGTGTGAGTTCAACACTTGCTGCAGCGAGAGCCCGCCTATCGCGCGGGCACCGGGATGGGAAAGCCGTTCGGGATCGGCAGCCCCGGCGGGATCGCCGGGCCGTTGGCATTGGCAGCCCCGGCACCGGCTCCGGCTGCCAGTGCCCGCACCGCGCTGCCGTCGGCCGACACTCGTGTCGCCACGCCCCGTTCGATCGGACGAATGAGCACCTTGATGTTTCCGTCCTGCTTGTCGCCGCCGTTGTCTTCCGCGGTAGGCACAGCCGCAGCGGGCAGGCCCCCCCGCTCGGCGGCATAGGCCAGCATGCGACTCACCGACACGTCGACGCCCACGATCGGCTTGGCCTGCGGATCGACCTTGCCGTCGGGGCCGAGCACGGCGGCCAACCGCTGCCGTGGATCGCCGCCCGCCATGAGGAAGGCATATTCCGGGGCGACTGCCAGCGTGAGTTCGAGCGATTTGCCGAGGCTCTCGGCAGCATCGGTCCCGCTCAGGTCGACGGTGATCGTGTGCAGGTTCGTTGTGCCGACCTTGCCGGAGTCGAAGGCGACATCCACGCCCGGTGGCAGCAGTTTCTCGGCGCCATTGAGGCCGCCGAACGACTGCTTGACGCGGTTTTCGAGCGCCGCGCCGTCCTTCACTCGCAGGCCCGCGGTGATATCGGGCAGGGCAGTCTTCTTCGCGGCCGCGGTCGTGTCGACGCAGACCGCCGCATCGATGCCGCCGCTGGCGAGCACCGACGCGAGCGATTCCCGGAACAAGACCGCCAACGTCTTCGTCAGCGGGTCGTTGCTGTCGGGAGGCAGGGCCTGATCGAGCATGATCTGGGCTTCCTGACGGGAGGCCGCGGGCACCGCCTGCACCACATGGACACTGACCGCTGGACGCTTCCCGTCTGCAGCAGGCGGCATCGGCACGGTCGACTGTCCCTTGTCGGAGCCTTCCATCGCCTGGGCCATGGGGGAACCAGGCACGGCCACGGTGCGGTTTTCAATGAAGAGCCGATCCTTCTCACTGTCGATTGCAAGGCCCAGTGCCAGCGATTCGGTGTTGGAAAGACTGTCGAGCGCTGCCGAAAGGGCACGGCCATCCAACTGCTGGCCCTGTTCTCCCGCGGCTGCCGCCCCCTGCTCGATGAGCATGCGGAGCTGCTGACGGAGCGAGTCTGGCAGCAGGTGGGGAAACAGTTGAATGCCAAGCGTGTAATTTTCCGAGAGCGGGGCAAAAAATGGCGCGGGGTCGACCGCTTCCACGTCCATGCCCCGCGGCGAGACGATCGCCCAGCCGTCCTCCTCCACCACGTCGATAGCGATGCCGTTGGGCAGCGTCAGGCTGCGTGTGTCACCCGACTCCTCGGTGGGGCCGGTCACGGCCTGAAGCGAATCGAGCAGCTTGTCGAGGCTCTTCACCGGCACGAACCCGTGCACGGCGATGTCACCGCCGTCGGTCGTGAGCACCGCGCCGAGCGGACGCTTCGCATCGAGCCCGGCCAGCCCTCGGCCCTGTGTGGCCATCAGCAGCACCGACTCGAGCATGGCCGCCAGGCCGGGCTGGCCGACCTGCGCCCCGAGCCAGCCGAGCTGCTTCTTGAGGTCGGCGTAGCTGTCGCAGGTGACGACGGCGAGGACCGTCCGCTCGGCGGCGTGGGCCGGCGCGAGACCGGTCCCAAGACCGGCCCAGAGACCGGCGGCCATGGCACAGGCGATCACGACGCGCACCGTTCTATGCAGATGACGACAGCTGGCAGGCAGGAACGACATGGAAATTCCCTCGTGAACGATCAAGTGGGTTCGATTTTCCGCAACTCCGGACGGAGTCCAATCCATTGCAGCTTACCAGCCGCGTCGCAAAACCTGTATTGTGGAGTTGATGCAGCCGCTTCCCCCCGGTTTCGAGCCTGGTTCACTCTCGTCTTCCAAGGCGGAGTATTTCTCCGATTCGACAGCTGCGCCGGCCCGGCGGCTGCCGATGCGGTTGCAGGCGTTGCTCTTTCTGCTCACCTGCATCACCACCTTCGCAGCGGGCGTGTCGGGCTGGCAGGCGGAACTGCTCGGCTTCGATGACCAGTTCAGTCTGGAGGTGGCAGAGCACTGGCAACGCGGCCTCATCTATATGGCAGCTGTGATGGCTGTGCTCGGGGCCCATGAGGCGGGGCACTTCATCGCCGCCTGGCTGCACGGGATTCCGGCCACGCTGCCGTTCTTCATTCCCGTGCCCGTGCTGCTCACTGGCACGATGGGGGCCGTCATCGGAATGGAGGGCTCCCGTGCCAACAGGCGGCAGCTCTTCGACATCGCGCTCGCTGGTCCGCTGGCTGGGCTCGTGGTCGCCCTTCCCGTGCTGGCCATCGGGCTGCTCACGGGCGAGGCCGCGAAGCACAGTCCCTTTGCCATGCCGCCGCTGGCCCGCGGCATCCTCGGACTCATACGCCCCGACATCGCCGCCGATATGACGATCGTTCCCAACGCGCTCTTCATGGCGGGCTGGGTGGGCCTGCTCGTGACGGGGCTCAACATGATCCCGATCAGCCAGCTCGACGGCGGCCATGTGAGCTACGCGATCTTTGGCCGGCGGGCCCACTGGATCGCGCGGAGCGTCTTGATCGCGTCGATCGCCGCGATCGTGATCCTGGGCCGCACCAACTGGATCGCGATGGTGGTGATCGTG
>JBIIOL010000557.1:0-2824 GCA_044336965.1 Pirellulales bacterium
CGCACGATGGTGGAAAGCTCCATGCCCGTCATCTGGAAGGCGCCGTCGCCCACGAGCACCACCACCCTGAGATCCGGCCTCGCCATCTGCGCGCCCAGCGCCGCCGGCACGGCGAATCCCATGGAGGTGTAGTAGGCGGGAGCGATGTATTCCGTCTGACCGCGGATCACCAGTTCGCTCGACGCGAAGAGCGCATCGCCCACGTCGGCGATGACGATCGTGCGATCGTCGAGCGATTCGTCGAGCCGGCGGACGAGCCTCCGCGTGGTGATCGGCGTGTCGGGCTCGAGCACGTAGGGCCCGCGGGCCGCGGCAGGCCCGGGCGGCAGTTGCCGAGGCGCCCCGTGAGGTTTGGCAGCGACGAGGGCCCTGATGAAGTCGGCCAGCAGCACGTTGTCGAAGGAGTGGTGGCTGATCCGGAGCCTGTCGCTGCCGGCGAAGATGCTGTTTCCGGCATCCAGCTTCGCTGTGAAGATGCCCAGGTCGATGTCGGTGAGGATCGTGCCCAGCAGGAGCACGCAGTCGCTGTCCTCGACGAACTCCGTCACGTCGCGGCGGCCCATCGCCCCCGCGTAGAGCCCGATGGAGAGAGGATGCGTCTCGCTGACGACGCTCTTGGCGAGCATGGTGGCGGCGACCGGGATGCCCGACACCTCGGCCAGCGCCAGGGCATCCGCCTGCAGACCGAACCGGTGGAGTTCGATGCCGGCGATGATCACGGGCTTCTTTGCCGCCGCTATCCGCGCCACCGCCTCCTTCACGGCCTCGGCCAGCGCATCGGGATCGCTCCGCGGCTCGGCGTGGGCGTAGGGCCGGATCTGGTCGGGCACGACACCCACGATGTCACGGGGCAGTTCCAGGTAGACCGGCCGCTTCTGGCGGTGGGCCGTGTCGAGGAGAAAGTCGATGTCGCGGAAGGCCGTGGCCGGATCGACGATCTCGCGGCTGGCGGCGCAGATCTTTTCGAACACATCGAGCTGAGTTCGCCATTCGCGCACCCGATGGTGCAGCAGCGGGTCGTTGACCCGTTCGCCGAGGCCGGGCGCGCCGGAGATCAGCACCACCGGGCTCTTCTCGGCATAGGCTCCGGCGATCGAGTTGGCGAGGCTCAGGGCCCCCACGCCATAGGTCACGCAGACGGCCCCCATGCCGTTGACCCGAGCGTAGGCGTCGGCAGCGAAGCCCGCGCAGTCTTCACGGGTGCAGTTGACGAGGTCGAGCGGGCTGTGTTCGAGCATGCTGTAGAAGGAGAGCACGTAATCGCCCGGCAGGCCGAAGACGTGACGGATGCCGTAGTCAGAGAGCCGGCGGATAAGGTACTGCCCGATCGACAGGCTGGTGACGCTCTCCGACCGCGACACCGCAGGCCGCTGACGCGACATGGCCACGAGGCCGTTGTCGAGGCTCGCGCCGAGCACGATCGCCATGGGTCACCTCCGTTGTTCGCCTGCTCCATCCCGCAGTCGGGCCAGCCGCCTCCTGCGGGAGGCCAGGAGCGCCATCCAGAATCCCAGAAAGGCCGCAACGCAGGCGATCACGATGAGCGGACGCCGCGCATCGTGGTTGAGCATCCAGGCCCCGGCGGCATGGAACAGTCCCCAGGCGACGAGCGCCGCCATGATCCAGGCGATGATCCGTTCGGCACCCGGCGGGGTCGATGATGCAGGAGTGGTCATATCAACCAAGGATACGCCCACGGGCCGTCGCGTCACCACAGGCCCTCAAAAAACAAAGGCCCCCGGAACGGTCCAGATCCCAGGGGGGCGGGGAAGCTGAACCGTTTCCGGGAGCGATTGGACGGAGACTTCTCTGATTTTCTGGATCGAACTCGAAGAGGCGGCTGGCATCCGTGCCGCCGCCTGACTTCAAGCGGGGCGTTGTGGTGAGCCCCTCGAGCCTTCAGGCTGGCGGGACATTAGGGAACCTTTTTTTGGGGGTCAAGGGCGTTTCCAGCGATCTTTTCCAGCGTTTTGGCCAAAGATTTTTCGCCCGAATTTCGCGGGGACACGACCTGCGTCCCCGTCCCCCCGTCAAACGGATATGCTCGCGTGTTCCCACGAATCCAGAGACCCTCGCTCAGAGACCCTCACTCATGGCCGACACCATCATGCCCGCCACTGCAGCCGCCCCCATCACGGGAGCAGGTGCCCCGCCCACCGCCGAGGCCTGGAAGACCGCGTTCGATGCGGCACTCCCCTACCACGACTTTCTGGCACGCCACGGCACCCCGGACCAGCGGAGCCGCTGGGATGCCTTTCATGCCCGCGTGGCCCTCACGCCGGCCCAGACCAAGCTGCTGTCAGGCTTCGTCCGCCGCATGCCGGTGCTCGTGCTCGCCGGTGCCTGGTGCGGCGACTGCGTCAACCAGTGCCCGATCTTCCCCCACTTCGCCGCGGCCGCTTCATCCATCGACCTGCGGTTCCTCGACCGCGACGCCCGCCCCGACATCGCAGCCCATCTCAAGGTGTGTGGCGGACAGCGTGTGCCGGTGGCTGCATTTTTCAGCGAGGACTTCACGCCCGTGCTCTTCTACGGCGACAGAACGCTCTCCGCCTATCGGGCGGCGGCGGCGGCCCAACTCGGCGACAGCTGCGCCAGCGGCGCGGCCCCCCCGCCCGCCGATCAGATCGCCGCGGTCACGTCGGACTGGCTCGAGCAGTTCGAACGAGTGCACCTGATCCTGCGGCTCTCGGCCCGTCTGCGCCAACTCCACGGGGACTAACGCCGATGACCAGTCGTGAGCGTTGGACGGTCTATCCGCTGCTTTTTCTCGCGCTGGGCCTCGCTGTGCGGTCGATCGCGGTGCCGCAGGGCGAGTTTGAAG
>JBIIOL010000558.1:0-2823 GCA_044336965.1 Pirellulales bacterium
CAGCGGGTCAGTCACACTGGTTCGATCCACTCGCTTCAAGGTCAATCAGGGCAGCTACGAAGGCTTTGGCAGCAACCACCCGGGCGGTGCGAACTTCGCGATGTGTGATGGAGCGGTGCGGTTCGTCGGCGACACGATCGGCTCGTCGACGGGCGGCAGCTACCAGTCGGTCAACAGCACGTATGACCCTGCGCCTCTGCTTGCCACCATCCGCTCGATCACGGGCGTGTATCAACGACTCAGTTCCGTAGCCGACGGCAACGTCACCGGGGATTTCTGATCGTGCCGCGATCCCTGCTTCTCCCGGGAAAAGTCGTCATCGTTCTTGCGAGCCTCGTCGCCGCTGGCTGCCAGCCCGGAGTGGGAGCCACCGCTACGGGCGTCGTCTCGTTCAAGGGCCAGCCAGTGCCAGCCGGGATCATGGTGCAGTTCGAGCCCCAGGGGCCGAACGCGTCGCCCTCCATTGCCGTCACTGATGAAAAGGGCCGCTACGATCTTCGGTTCAACGCACGCATTCGGGGCGTGATGCCCGGCGAGAGCGTCGTCTCCCTGTCGATCGTGCGCGAACCCAACGCAGAGGGAAAGGTTGTCCTGCCCGACGCCTTGAAAGGCCTGGTCATTCCTGCTGCCTACGGCGAAAAATCCACGCTCAAGAAGACCGTGAAGCCGGGTGCGAACGTGATCGACATCGACATCGTCCCCTGAGACGCGAGATTCGGCTCCAGTGGCATAAGACGTGCGAGCAGGGAGTGTGGAATGATACGTGGCTGGGCGGCGGCATTGATAGCTTGTCTCTGGCTTGCATCGCTGGCGGTTGCGGATGCCGCCGAGCCGTTTCCAGGCCCCGCGAGCGACCATAACGGCGCGGCGATGTGTGCTGTGCCGATCGGCACGGCAAGCGCGCAGGTGCTGGTTCCCGCCAGAGCCTCATCGGGCCGCCCTTGGGTGCTCGCGGCTTCGCTCTACGACCTCGATAACCCATCGCTGGCAAACATCGCCCGCACCCAGCATGCGCTGGTCAAACAGGGATTCCACGTCGTCGTCATCGAGCCAGGCGCGATCCTTGGGGCACCCGATCCAGAGACGCGTTGGGACGCCGTGTATCGCGAGATGACAGCGCGGTTTGGCCTTTCGCGCGATGTGGTGCTGATGGGCGTGAACGGCGAGGGGCTGCCGGCGCTTCTTTGGGCAGCGGAAAACCCCGGCAAGGTGTCGTGTCTCTATCTGGACAAGGCTGTCTGCCATGAGCCGCAGGCGACTGCCTCGACGCTCAACACCATCGCCCTCGCCGAGAAGCTCGCCGCGGCACGCGTGGGCATCGTTTATGTCGCGGGCGGACAGGACGAGATCGTCCCCTTTGCAGAAAACGGCGCCGTGATTCAGAAGGTCTTCGAAAGCAAAGGACTGTTCTTCCGCCGGCTCGAGCAGCCGACGGAGGGGCATCATCCGCACGGGCTGAAGGATCCGGCCGAAATCCTGCGATTGATTCGCATGCACACCTATGACGTGCCGCCAACCCATAGCCTGGTTGCCTACGGTCCACATGTCAGCCAGGTGCTGGACTTCTGGAAGGCCGACTCACCGGAGCCCACGCCCGTGGTGGTCTTCATTCACGGCGGCGGCTGGGGCACGGGAACGCGGCGGGGTGTCGGTGCGCTGGAGGCCTACGTGAAGGCCGGCATTTCGGTTGCGGCGGTTGATTATCGGTTCATCGTCCAGGCCAATGCCGAGGGTATCGTGCCGCCAGTCCGAGGGCCGATGCGCGACGTGGCGCGGGCGGTTCAGTTCGTCCGGAGCAAGTCCGCCGAGTGGGGGCTGCGGAAGGACCGGATCGGTGTGACCGGTGGTTCGGCCGGTGGTTGTTCGTCGCTCTGGCTCGCGTTTCACCCAGACCTTGCCGATCCCACCAGCACCGATCCGGTGGCTCGCGAGAGCACTCGCCCGTATTGCGTTGCCGTCGATGGTCCGCAGACCACGCTCGACCCGCGTCAGATGAAGGAGTGGACGCCCAACAGCACCTACGGCAGCCATGCATTCGGCGTGAAGGGTGGATTCGGAGCGTTTCTTGAACAACGCGAGTCTTTGCTGCCCTGGATCGCTGAATACTCCCCCTATGCCCTCGCCGCCGCGGATGCCCCGCCGGTGTTCATGCACTTCCTTGACACGCCGAACCTTGGCCACGAGCAGAAGGACCCAACGCATACCGTCAACTTCGGAGTGAGGCTCCAGGAACGCCTGCGAGAACTCGGCGTGCCCTGCGAACTGGTCTATCCCGGTGCGCCCGACGTGATTCACAAAAGTGTGAGCGACTTTCTCATCGCCCAGCTCACTGCACAGCCGCCGAGGGAGCCGAAATAGGCTGTCGCATGGAGGCAGAATTGCTGCGCCTTTGCGACGTGGAGCTCGCTGGTCGCAGACCATACATTTCACTCCATGAACATGTTCACACCGCTCGCGACGACCGCCCTTGTCTTCATCGGCTTGACGCTGTCGGCTGCGGCCGACGATTCCGCCTGGCTCAAGTCAGGGACGCTGATCTTTGAAGACTCCTTCGACCGTGAGGAGGATGGCAATCTCGCGGCTGCCATCGGCAACGGGTGGAACAGCGCTACCGCCAACCGGGTGCCCGACGTCAAACAGGCCGATCTCGACGAGGGCGTGCTCAAGGTCATGAGCGCTGCCGCGGCGGGGCACCAGGCCCACATCCACCACGAAGCCGGCTTCGAGGACGGCGGCGCAATCGTTCGGTTCAAGCTGCCGGGGGAGAGCAAGTCGGAGTCACTCACCGTCGGCTTCGTCGACCGTGAGACGTCGAAGGCCCTC
>JBIIOL010000559.1:0-2821 GCA_044336965.1 Pirellulales bacterium
GACCGATCGTTTCACGCCGGCTGACGACCTTCCTGTGCCCATCGTCAACCGGCCTTCGCGATGCGTTCGCCGTCCTCGATGCCAGCGGCGCGGCCCACGGATCTGGGGCGATGCTTGGTCGCAGTGACTATGTCGCCAACGCCGGCCATGAGGATCCCTGGGATGGATCACCCCGTGTTGAATGGCGCGGCATCGCCAACGGACCGCTCTATCGCAACTCAAGGCTGCGAGCAGCCGAGGTGACCGATGGTCTGTCAAAGACCGTGTTCGTGGGCGAACACTCGCAGGCCCTCTCGCAAAAGTCCTGGGCTGGGATCGTGGCGGGCGGATTCAGTCACCCGGCCGATGCCTTTCGTGGTACCACGGCTGCCGAGCACGCCGCGGCCCTCGTGCTGTCGCACAGCGGCCCTGCGGCCGGCGAGGCGGGCATCATTCACGTGCCCAACGACCCGGCCGGGCATTGCGACCAGATGTATTCGCAGCACCCTGCCGGTGCGAACGTCGTGATGGGAGACGGGGCGATGCGTTTCATCGCTGCGGCCATCGACAGGGCCACCTGGGCAGCGTTGGCAAGCGCCTCGGGTGGCGAGGTCGCCGCCGTCGACTGAAAAAGGTGCCAGCCACCAAAATTGGGGAAGCTGGCATCTTGCCCAGATTTGGTGGCTGGCACCTTTTTTATAGGCGGCAGTTGGCGATCTGTGTTTCGATGATCGCTGAAGCGCCGATGGCGTCGAGCCGTTCCATGATCGCGTGGGCCTCGCCCCGCTTCACCATCGCTCGCACGGCGCACCAGTCGGGGTCTTCAAGTCCGCTGACCGTCGGCGAATTGAAGCCGGGCGTGATCTTTTCCGCTTCCGCCAGCCGCGTTCGCGGCACGTTGTATTCGAGCAACGACCAGTTTCGGGCGATTACGATCCCCTCCAGTCGCCGCACGATCCGGTCGGCCGTGGCCGCGTCGCGGACCTTTTCGTTCTGCACGAGCACCGTTTCATAGCGGCCGATCTCGTCGAGCACGCGGAGCCGGTTGGCCGCGAGCGTGCTGCCCGTCTCGACCAGGTCCACGATCGCGTCGGCCACGCCGAGGTTGATCATGATCTCGACGCTCCCGGATAGCTCCACGAAGTGGGCCTCCACGCCGCGTTCGGCCAGCCACTGCCGCGTTATCCGCGGGAAACTGGTCGCCACCCGCTTGCCGGCGAGTTGCCGCGCATCGGTCACGGGCGAGTCTTCGGCGACACAGAGGGCCAGCCGGCAGGAGCCGATGCCGAGGTCAAGCCTGTGGACGAGTTTCTCACCGCTCTCGGCCACGAGGTCGGCACCGGTGATGCCCAGATCGATCGCCCCCTCGGCCGTCAGCACCGGGATGTCGTCGGTCCGCAGGAAAATCACCTCGACCGGCATGCCGCGGCAGAGCGCGAACAGGCTTCGTTCGTTGCGGCGAAACGAGACGCCGGCATCGTTGAGGAGTTGAGCGGAGATTTCCGCGAGGCGTCCCTTGCTGGGAACGCCGATTCGCAAGAGCGGTGTTTTGGCGTGATCGCTCACGAATTGGCTCCGTCGGTGCGTTGAGAAGTAGAGGGCGAGTTGTGGTGGCCGCCGGCGGTGCGGGACGCCTTCTCGTCGAGTCCGGAGATGCCGAACCGGCGGGCGAGCTCGTCCTCCACTTGGGAGAGGCCCACGCCGCGGCAGGCGAGCAGGACGAGCATGTGGTAGACGAGGTCGGCCGCCTCGGAGACGACCCGATCGTCGGTTTCACCCGCGGCGGCCACGACCAGTTCGCCGGCCTCTTCGGTGACCTTGGCCCCAATCGCGGGCACGCCGCCGGCGAGCAGCCGGCTGGTGTAGGATCGTGCGGATGGGTCGCCCTTCCGCGCCGCCACCACCTGCTCCAGGTTTTCCAGGGTTTCGCCCAACCGACGCATCGATGGCTCCAGACAGTCACCAGCATGAGGCCGCCCCGCCGGCCACTCCGGCGAGGCCCTTCATTGGCCCCTCAACTGTAGCATGCCCAACAGGGGCATTTGGCGGGCCGAAGCCGGCCCCCACGGCCCCGCAGACGCCGGTGCTGGGGGACGACTGCTGGATCCTCTCCGGCCCGACTGCCGCGGGAAAAACGGCCCTCAGCCTGCTGCTGGCCCGCAGGCTCGACGCGGAAATCGTGAGCGTCGATTCGATGGCGGTCTACCGGGGGCTCGACATCGGCACGGCCAAGCCCACGCCGGCCCAGCGGGGCGAGGTGCCCCACCACCTCGTCGATCTCGTGGAGCCGGGCGAAATCTACACCGTGGCCCGCTGGCTGGCCGATGCCGCGGCCGCCGTGGAGTCCTGCCGCAGCCGTGGAAAACGGGTGCTCTTCGTGGGTGGCACACCGCTCTACCTGCGGGCACTCCGCGATGGCCTCGACCCGCAGCCGGCCGGCGATCCCGCGTTCAGGCAGGCGCTGGAGGCGGAAAGAGAGGCGAAGGGCTCGGGTTGGTTGCACACGCGGCTTGCGAAGGTCGACCCGGTCGCGGCCGCGCGGATCCATCCGAACGACGCCCGGCGGATCATCCGGGCTCTGGAAGTGGTGGAGGTGACGGGGCAGCCATTGCCCTCGTCGTGGGCCGATCCGCGGCCGCTGCACCCGGTGTTTGCCCGGCAGATGCTCGTTCTCGACCAGCCGCGGCGAACGCTCCGCGAGCGGATCGACAGCCGCGTGGAGGCGATGTTTGCCGAGGGACTCGTCGAGGAGACGCGTGTCGCCGCCGCCCAGCCCGGTGGCATCGGTGCGACGGCCCGTCAGGCAGCTGGCTATGCCGAGGCCCTCGAGGTGCTTGCGGGG
>JBIIOL010000082.1:0-9768 GCA_044336965.1 Pirellulales bacterium
CCACGTCACCGTGCGACCGCTGGCGGGCACGCGTCCGCGGGGCAAGACGCCGGAGGAGGACGCGGCTCTCGCCGAGGGCCTGCTGGCCGACCCGAAAGAGCGTGCGGAACACGTGATGCTCATCGATCTGGGCCGCAACGACGTGGGCCGCGTGTCGAGCATCGGCTCGGTGGTGCTCAGCGACGTGATGTCGATCGAGCGGTACAGCCACGTGATGCACATCACGAGCAATGTCACCGGCCAGCTCGCCCCGGGCACGACGGCCTTCGATGCCCTGCGGGCCTGCCTGCCCGCGGGCACGGTCTCCGGGGCCCCCAAGATTCGGGCGATGCAGATCATCGACGAACTGGAGCCCCGCAAACGTGGCCCCTACGCCGGGGCCGTGGGCTACATCGATTTCAGCGGCGCGATGGACACCTGCATCGCCCTGCGGACGGTGGTGATCACCGGCGGCAAGGCCTACGTGCAGTCGGGCGCGGGAATCGTGGCCGACAGCGTGCCGGAGAGCGAATTCCAGGAGACGCTCAACAAGGCGAAGGGCCTGCTCGTGTCGCTGGAGATGACGGCGGAGCGGCTGGGGCGGGGAACGCCGCCCACGCGATGACGCCACGGGACCGCAAGGGGCTGCCGGCATGATTCGCTGCGACCGCGTCATCGTCGAACGGTCCGGGCAGATGGTGATCGATCGCCTCTCGCTGGAGATCGGAGCGGGCGAGACGCTCGCGGTTATCGGCCGGTCCGGGGCCGGCAAAACCACGCTCCTGGAAGCGGTTGCCACCGCGATTCCCGTGCGGGGAGGCGACATCCTGGTGGCCGGTCACTCCGCCCGTCGTGACCCCAACGCCGTGCGAGCCCGCATCGGCTACGTGCCGTCACACCTCTCCGCATGGCCAGCCGTACGGGCCGACGAATTCCTGACGCTCTTCGCCAGATCGGCCGGTCTCGGCGGCCGCGGCCTCACCGAGGCGGTGGATCGGGCTCTCGCCCTCGCCGGCTTGAGCGGCCGGGGCGACACCTTGATCGACCGGCTGCCCGACGGGCAGGCGAAGCTCCTGCTCATCGGCCGGGCGCTCTTGCATACGCCCGACGTGCTCATCCTCGACGACCCCTTCGGCAACCTCGACCCGCGTCAGCGGCAGGCGATCGAGCGACTCATCGGCGACATGCAGATCGGTGGCCGCACGGTGGTGGCTGCGATCGACGATGGCCGCGTGCTCGACTGCTTCACGCATCTGGCAGTGCTTTCGGAGGGCCGGCTCGTGGGGCAGGGGCCCGCAACCTTCGCTGCCTTCGCAAGCGGCCGAGCCTGGCGATACCGCCTCCACTGCAACGGGCAGGCCGAGGCGGCCGCCAGCGTGGTTGGCCGGCTGGCCGACCATGCTGAAGCCTGCGATGCCGACACCCTCGACTGCACGCTGGAATGGTCACGGACGCCGATCGCCCAGATCATTGAGGCGATCGTGCGTGCAGGGATCTCCGTGGAGGAAGCCGGCCTCCATCCGCACTGGACGGCGCAACTGCTCGAGCAGCCGGACTGAGCGAGACCGCTGCTCCGGGCCGGCCAGCCTCCTACGACAGGTTGTCTACCTCGAAACCCTGCCGGTACCTCCGCCGCAGCAGCGCGTTGGCCTTGTCGTGGTTCGGAATCGTCATCGCCGCAGGCTGCCAGCGGATCTCGTCGCCCGGGAAACGATTGGCGAGCGTCCCGAGGAGCACCGTTTCCGTGAGCGGGCCCGCGTAGTCGAAGCCACAGGTCGTCGGCGGCCCGCCAAGACAGGCATCGACGAAGAGGTGGTAGTGGTTGCCGTTCGGCGCCGCCTCGATCGGCGCATCGGCAAAGTCCTTCACCGGCAGGAGCATCGGCATCGCGACGTGCGGCAGGAGGATCGCCCCCTTCTCCCCGAAAAAGATCGATCCCTGGCCGGGGAGCGCCATCCGCGTGCCGTCGGCGCCATCGAGCGGCCACGCGGACGTGTCGGGCATCTTCCCGCCGTCGTACCAGGTGAGTACGAAACCATCGGTCGTGTATTTCCCGGCCGGGAAGGTGAACCGGGTCTCGTTTTGCATCCCGAACGAATCCGCGGGCGGACGCGAGCTGTTCGAGAGAAGCGATCGCGGAGGGCCGAGTTGGAGGGCACTGAACACCGGATCGAGGATGTGGATTGCCATGTCTCCCATCGTTCCACCGCCGAAGTCGTACCAGCGTCGCCAGTTGCCCGGATGGTAGTGGCCCGGGCAGAACGGCCGATCGGCTGCGGTGCCGAGCCAGAGATTCCAGTCAAGCGACGCTGGCACCGCCCCCGACTCGGGCTTCGGACCGTCGTAACCCCAGGTCTTTCCGCTCCAGGAGCAGACCTCGCGAACCTTGCCGATGATGCCGCTCTGCACGAGCTCCACCGCAGTGCGGTACTGGGTGTTCGAATGGATCTGCGTGCCCATCTGCGTGACGAGCGACGCATTGGCAGCGGCGGCCGCGCGGAGCTGCCGCGATTCATGGACGTCGTGCGTCAGCGGCTTCTGGCAGTAGACATGCTTGCCGTGGTTGAGGGCCGTCATCGCCGCCGGGGCGTGGGTATGGTCGGGGGTCGAGACATGGACCGCGTCGATCGAACCGGCGAAATCGTCGAACATCCTTCGAAAGTCGGTGAACTGTTTTGCGCCTGCATGCTTCTCGGCGGCGGCGGCGAGCTTTCCGGCATCGACATCGCACAGCGCCACGACCTCCACCTTCGGGTGCGATGAGAGCGCCGCGAGGTCGGACCCGCCCATCCCGCCGACACCGATCCCGGCGAGTCGAAGCTTGTCGTTGGCAGCCGCCCGGCCGAGGCGGGCGGCCGAGGCGAGCGGTAACGCCATGCCGGTGATCGTGGCATGCTTCAAGAGACTGCGACGGGAGAGGAGAGGCATGACCCGTTCCTTGCTGTGAATGGGCTTGGCTGTGATCGCTGTCGGGGTTGTTACCGGGCCGTGGCGGCGGCGAGGTCGCCGACATAGCCCTCGAGCCCACGCAGGAAAGCCTCGCGAGGCTGGTTGGCGGCCTCGGCAAGATGGCGGACCACCGCCGAGCCGACGATCACACCGTCGGCCACCTCGGCCACGGCCCGCGCCTGCTCAGGACTGGAGATCCCGAAGCCCACGAGGATCGGCACGTCGGTCTTTGTCCGCAGCCACTTCACCCGCTCGACCAGCCCGGAGGGCAGTTCCGTGCGGGCCCCGGTCACGCCCGCCACCGACACGCAGTAGAGGAAGCCGGTCGACTTGCGGGCGATCGCCTCGGCCCGCTCCGGTGGCGTGGTGGGCGTGACGAGTCGCACCAGCGCCAGGCCCGCCTGCCGGCAAGCCGCGTCGAGCTGGTCCGATTCCTCGATCGGCAGGTCGGGCACGACGAAGCCCGTCAGCCCCGCCGCCTGCGCATCGGCCACGAAGCGGTCGATGCCGCGGCGATAGATCAGCGAATAGCTCACCATCGCGAGAATCGGCATGCTCACACGCTGCGTGGCCGTCCGCGACACTTCGAAAAGCCGCTCGAGCGTGAAGCCGGCGGCCAAAGCCCTGGTGTAGGAAGACTGAATCACCGGGCCGTCAGCAATCGGGTCGCTGTAGGGCACGCCGAGTTCACAGAGCGAGGCACCGGCACGATCGAGCGACTCGAGCACGGCGAGCGTCGTCTCCATGTCGGGATCACCGGCCGTCACGAACGGTGCCAGGGCGGCGCGATTCTCCCGCTTGAGCGCGGCAAACAGATCCGCGAGCGCGGAGACTTTCGAAGGACTGGAGGCCACGGGACTGGCGGACATGGATCGATTCCTGGTGACTGAAGCGGTAACTCAAGCGGTGACTCAATCAACAACAACTCAATCTTGACGATCTCGTGTCAGCCCGGCAGGCCTGCAGCCCCTCAGGCCGGGGCCACTGTGCCGTCGGCCAGCAGCCCCCGCAGCCGGGCGATCTCCGCGGCATCCTTGTCGCCACGGCCCGACAGGCAGACGACCAGAATCTCCGTTGGGGGACGGCGGCCCGCCTCCTCCATGGCCCAGGCCAGGGCATGCGAGGTTTCGAGGGCTGGCAGGATTCCTTCTCGCTGCGCTACCAGGTCGAAGGCATCGAGCGCCTCCGCATCGGTGACGCTCGTGTATTCCACACGGCCGGCGTCCCGCCAGTAGCTGTGCTCGGGGCCCACACCCGGATAGTCGAGACCGGCAGACACGGAATGGACGTCAGCCGTCTGCCCATCGGCATCCTGCAGCACATAGCTCAGGCTGCCGTGGAGGATGCCGGGGCTGCCGTAGCTGAGGCTCGCGGCGTGGTCGCCCGGCTTGCCTGAGCGTCCCCCCGCCTCGACCCCCACGAGCCGAACGCTGGCGTGGTCGACGAACGGATAGAACATGCCGGCCGCGTTGCTGCCGCCCCCGACGCATGCCACCACCGTGTCGGGAAGACGGCCCAGCTGCCGACGGCACTGTTCCACCGTCTCCCGGCCGATCACCGACTGGAAGTCGCGGACGATCCGCGGAAAGGGATGCGGGCCGACGACCGAGCCGATGATGTAGTGGGTGGTCTCGACCGAGCCCATCCAGTCACGCATCGCCTCGTTGATCGCGTCGCGGAGCGTGCGGGAGCCACTCTCAACCGGCCGGACCTCCGCCCCCATGAACCGCATGTTGCGGACGTTGGGCGCCTGCCGACGTACGTCCTCGGCCCCCATGTAGACGACGCAGTCGAGACCGAATCGGGCACAGGCCGTGGCGGTGGCCACGCCATGCTGGCCGGCGCCGGTCTCGGCGATGATCCGCCGCTTGCCCATGCGGATGGCCAAGAGCCCCTGGCCGAGCGTGTTGTTGATCTTGTGGGCGCCGGTGTGGCTGAGATCCTCCCGTTTGAAATAGATCTGCGCGCCGCCGGCGAGTTCCGTGAGCCGTTTGGCGAAGAGCAGGGGGGTGGGCCGGCCGACGAACGCCCCAAGCAGGCCGTCGAGTTCCGCGGAAAACGCGGGGTCTGCAATGGCCTCGTGGTAGGCCTGCTCCAGTTGCTCGAGCGCCGCCGAGAGCGTTTCGGGCACGTAGCGGCCGCCAAACCGGCCGAATCGTCCCAGCGAATCGGGCACCTGCGAAAGTGGGGGCGGGGGAGTCGGTGTCGCTGGCGTCATGGGAGTTGCCGTGGCTGGAGGTGGCGGAGGGGTGGCAAAGGGACACCCGAACGTTCTGATTGTAGCCTGCCTCGGCACTGCTACCATCGAGACACCGGTGAACCAATGCCCGAATTGCCCGAAGTGGAGACAATGCGACGCGGGATCGTGCACCTCGCCGGCCTGCGGATCGCGAAGGTCGCATTTCCGCGGGGCACGGTGCGGCCGATCTCGATGCAGCCGGGGCCGCACGCGATGCAGCGGCGGCTCACCGGACGGACGATCGCCGCAGTGCACCGGTTCGGGAAGCGTGTGGCCATCGAACTCGACGAGGGGGAGCGAACAGGCCGCGAGTGGCTGGTGATCGAGCCGCGGATGACGGGCCTCATGCTCGTGGCCGATCCGCCGACTCAAGCCCACCTGCGGATGGAGATCGGGCTCGATTCGCGGCAACATCCCCGCCTTCTGTTCTGGGATCGGCGCGGGCTGGGCACGATCCGCTTGCTCGACGAGCCCGGGCTCGCCGCCGCCTGCGGCCCTGACAGGCTCGGGCCCGACGGGCTCATGGTGATGGGAAACGAGCTTCGCCACCGCCTCGGCGGCTCGCGACGCGCGGTGAAGGTCGCACTGCTCGATCAACACGCCGTGGCAGGCATCGGCAACATCTACGCCGCCGAGATCCTCTTCGCGGCGGGCATCGATCCGCGGGTGCCATGTGATCGCCTCTCCGTCGCCCGTTGGGAGCAGATCGCGGCGGCGGCGCGGGCCATACTCACCGAGGCCGTCCGCATGGAGGGCTCGACGATCACCGACGAAACCTACAAGACCGCCGACAACCGTTCCGGACAGTTCCAGCTGCAGCACCGCGTCTACGGCCACGAGGGGAAGCCATGCCGCCTCTGCGGCACGGCCATCGAGCGGATCGTACAGGCACAGCGATCGACCTTTTTCTGCCCGCAGTGTCAGTGGCACCACCGGCGGCGATGCCGTAGGCTTTGAAGAGGCTTTTTTCACTTCGGAGGCTATCGCCATGCGGACCTCGATCCATCCCCTGTCGCGCCGTCATTTCCTCGCTGGCAGCGTGGGCTCCGCCGCGGCAGCCCTGTCGCTTCCCGCTGGCTCCGGCCGTCTCCTCGGCGACGAGCCCGCCGCCGCAGTGACGCAACAATCGTCGGAGACGCTTGCCGGCCTGCTGCACGCCTCGCTCTCGCCGCAGCAACGGGAAAAGGTCTGCTTTCGCTGGGATCATGTGCACCCGAAATTTGGCCTGCTGCGCACGCGAGTGGCCAACAACTGGAACGCCACCGAGCCCGACGTGGCGGGCAGCTTTTTCACCGGTGAGCAGAAGGGGCTTATTCGCGACATTTTCGAGCAGCTGATCGCCCCTGAATGGCATGCGCGGTTCGACAAGCAGATGGAGGACGACTGCGGCGGCTTCGGCCACGGCCAGTCGATCGCCCTGATCGGCGAGCCAGGCACGGGACAGTTCCAGTTTCTGCTCACCGGCCGGCACATGACGCTGCGGTGTGATGGCGACTCGGCGGAGCACGTCGCCTTCGGTGGGCCGATCTTCTACGGCCATGACGCCGGTGGAGACACGGAGGAACCGAACCATCCCGGCAACGTCTTCTGGTCGCAGGCCGTGGCGGCCAACGGCGTGTTCGGGATGCTCGACGGCCGGCAGCGTTCCCAGGCCCTCGTCGACACGCTCCCCCGCGAGAACGCGGTTGCATTCCGGGGCCGCGGCGCGACGCCGCCCGGCATCGCCGCGACCGACCTCTCCGCTGACCAGCGGGCCGAACTGGATCGGGTGCTCGACCTCCTGCTCGAACCCTTCCGCACCGCCGACCGGGCCGAGGCGAGGAAGTGCCTCGACACGCAGGGGGGCCTCGATGCCTGTCGCCTCGCGTTCTATCGTCCGGGCGACCTCGGCAACGATCGTATCTGGGACTGCTGGCGGCTGGAGGGCCCTTCGTTCGTCTGGCACTTCCGCGGTGCGCCTCACGTGCATGTCTGGGTGAACATCGCCGACACGCCCGACATCGCAACCAACGCCTGACCTTTCCTGAATTGAAACCTCCTGCATTCTGTGACTGGAAATCTGGAAATCGCTCCGGCATGACAGACTGCTGCATCATCGGCGGTGGCATCATCGGCTTGTCGATCGCCCGTGAACTCGCCGGCCGCGGACTGTCGGTTCGCGTGCTCGCCCGGGATGCCGGCCGCGACACCGCCTCCTGGGCCGCGGCGGGCATTTTTCCACCGGCCCCGGAGCTTCCCACCGCGACGGCGAACGAACAGCTCACGGCCTATTCCGACAGGCTGCATCGGACATGGGCCGACGAACTCCGCACCGAGACGGGCATCGACAACGAGCTGCAGCAGTGCGGCGGTCTGCACCTCGCCCGGGACGACCGGGGCGCGGCCCGCCTCCACGAGGCGGCAGTCGCCTGGCGTGCCAAGGGGGCCCGCTGCGACCAGCTCACCGCCCACGACGTGGCCGAGCACGAGCCGGCCCTGCGGATGGCAGTCGAGCAGGGTCGGATCGTCGGCGGCCTGCTGCTGCCCGAGGAGATGAGAATCCGTCCGCCACGGCACCTCGATGCGATCCGTGCATCCTGCCTCATGCGGGGCGTGGAGATCACGCCGGCGGCCGATGCGCAATCGATCGACGTGGTCGACGGAAGGATCAATGGCATCCGTATCGCCCGCTGCGAGGGCGGTTCGGCGACCGACACGGTGAGGGCCGATCGCTACTGCCTGGCGGCCGGCGCCTGGTCGGGCCACATGGCCGAGTCACTTGGCCTGCACATCGAAACGCGGCCGATCCGCGGACAGATCGCGCTCGTGCGACTCCCGGAGCAGGTACTCACACGGGTGGTGAACGTCGGCCTCGAATATCTCGTGCCACGCACCGATGGCCGGTTGCTGGCGGGCTCGACCATCGAGGATGCGGGCTTTGAAAAGATCACGACGCCGCAGACGATCCAACGGCTGCTCGAGTTCGCACACTCGATCCTCGGACCGCTGCCTGGCGCGCTGCTCGAGCAGTCGTGGGCCGGCCTGCGGCCTGGCTCCGTCGACGGATTGCCGTTTATCGGTGCCGCTCCGGCCTGCAGCAACGCCTTCGTCGCCGCCGGGCATTTCCGCGCGGGTCTGCATCAATCGACCGGCACGGCCGTCATGCTCGCGGACCTCATGGACGGCCGCACGCCGGCCCTCGACCCCATGCCATTCGCCCCCGACCGCCGCCCCGGCGCCGCCTCAGCCGATTCCGTGCAGGCCTATCTCGCGCGGGCGGCCGAGGCATCGGCCTGACGGCTGCAAGAGTTCTCGCTTCAACAGGCCGAGTGGGCTGTCGCCCCAATAAAAGCCCTGAGCGCAAGCGACGGGATAACGGGAACGTTCAAACCCGGAGTCCCCCGGCCTTCGCGATGGTCCCCACTCACGCGGCGGTCAGGGAGAGCCGTCGGTGGATCGTCTCAACGTCGTCCGGGGTGAGGCGACGACGCGGCTCGGCGACGACGAGCATGGCGGCCATCTCGGCCAGCCGCACCGAGATGGCAGGCACTCCGGCCGCGATCTCGTGGATCGTGCGGATCACGGCCTCACCATCCGCCTCGGCTGCGTTCACCGCAAACGTCGGGACGAGGAGCCGACGTGATTCCGCCAGGGTGAACGTGGGCAGTGCGGCCCGCAGTCGAACCGATTGCTCGAGCCTCGCATCGCTCGCCACCAGCGACAGGAGTCGCCCCTCACCGGCCAGCACGATCGCGATTCGCTCGTGCCGGCGCCTATACCGTTCGACGAACGCAACCAGTTCGTGGGCCACGGCTCGATGCGCATCGTCGACCAACACGACATCGGGGGCGGAAACGCTGTCACTCGCAGGCTCAAGACCGCAGCCGGCAGGCATGTCGCCGCGATCAGCCCGGATATCCGTCCACGAAATCAGCTGGACGTTCTGCCCCTGCGGCATGCCGTCGGTGGCAATGACCCGGAGCACCGTCGTCTTGCCAACGCCTGCGGGGCCGCACAGGAGCGTGATCGCGCCCGGCTGACCGCCCATGTAGGCCAACTTTGCCACTGCGGCCGCCTGGGGCCCGGTGAGCGGCGGCCGATCCGCAGAGGACTGACGTGTGGAGGTCGGTTGTGACATGGTCAGCACCTCTTCAGTTAGCCCGGATGCCGCTGATCATCGGCGGCACCATGGTGAGCACTTCCCCGAGCACCTTCAGCCCGACAGCCTCGAGCGCAGCACCGCGGGCCTCGCATGCAGGCTGATCGGCACGCCGGACGAGGATGGCGGCGTGACAGCCAAGGCTCTGCCGCTCGAGCCATGCCCGGCGGAGCGGACCTCCTGGAAACCAGACACCCGCATCGACGAGCACGATGCTGCCGCCGTCGCGGCCCGCAGGCGTCAGTTCCAGCGGTACGCGGTCGTGACATTCCACGCGCCGACCGCCCGCCGCGAGCACCCGGGCCAGGCATTCGACCAACGTGCTGCGGCCTTCGCCACGGCGGGCACCGGTGATGGCGATCACCTCGGCGCCACCTCGGTGGGCATCCTCCACCCGCTGGGCCAGATGGGCCCAGGCCTGAGGCACGACCCGCAGCAGCCGATCGACGAGTGTGCCCGTGGC
>JBIIOL010000618.1:0-9738 GCA_044336965.1 Pirellulales bacterium
TGCGCGGGTAGGTGGCTCCGCTGAAGTAAACGCGGTCGTGCGGGTCTTCAGGAATCGGGCTTTTGACTACGTCAACCTGAGAGTTGAACTGGAACCAGATGTTTGCCGCGTACTTGTAAATCGTCTGCACGGGGCCGGTCAGGGTCGTGCCTGTAGCAAGGTTTCCCTTGAGCGGCTTGATCTGGCCAGACTCAAGATTCAAGTTCAAAGCTGTCTGTGCCGAATCCTCTGGGATCAGCCGGGGCGAGATCTTGGTGATCTTGCCGCTAAAAAATTGAATCTTGAATACAGCCATGAAAATCTACTCCGAGATCATGAAAGGTACAAAGCCCGTTCATCCTTCCGTCTAGAAACAAGCCCGGGGAGAACTCGGCCACCGCCCTTAGTCCACTTCATGAACTCCTCTGCGGCCTCATCAAATTCTCCACGGTTGTTCTTCATCCGAAGCCCAGACCGCTGAAGGTTCCCCAAACCAACATTGAAAGAGAAGGAAACGAGGCTGTCGAAGCGGCCTTGGCTATCAAGAGCATTAGGGCAATATCTGGCCACGCCACGCTCAAATCGCGCAAGGTCTTTAGCGAGCAAATCGTCCACTTCAGAAGCAGTCCAGACACGGTTGTCCTCCGGGCGTAAGGGAAATTCCTTACGAAGCATCTTTCCCGCGTTCTCGACCGTGCGAGCATAGGGCAGAGCCGCCTGCTCCGGATAAAGAACGTGGCCGACGCCGACAGTCCACAAGCCAGCAGGACAGAGGTAAGGACGATTCCTCACCCCTTCATGGTGCTTGACCATCAGCAACGCTTTTTCGCTTACCTTCACTTCTTATTGAACGCTTGTGTGCCGAACCAGAAGGCGATGATGCTGCTCAGGATAAGCATCTCGTCATCCGAGAAGACGTTATCCATCGCAATCGCGAACGGGATTCCCGTCGTGTATGCATACCAAACGCCAGCGACATTAAGAGCGACAAGCTCAAGAACAAAGATGTACGTCACGACAGGGCGAACCGAAGCGCGAAGGTTGATCATCCACTGGGATGCGCCTTTGCCAATCTCGATGTCGTGCTGATACAGGGCTTGCCGTTCTTCGCCAGCAGTTTGCGTCTGGATCTGCTCAAGCTTGATCTCTTCGACCTTGGCCTGCGCAAGGAATCCACGTTCGGCCAAAGCGAGTTCCCGCTCTTTCTGGGCGGCAACAAGAGCAAGTTCATGCTTCTTGTCCTGACGGTCTTGGAAGATAGAAAGAATCTTCGGAAGGCCGCCAGCCAAAAAAGACAAAAAGGTAGAAACCATGGTCATCATTTGCTGCGTTCCTCTAGCAACTTGACCCTAACTTTAAGGTCGTGGATGTCTGTATAGATCTCTTCTTTAAGCGAGTGCCTACGCTCTGCAGAAATTGGGCTGTCCGTTGGTACGCCCTCCGGCGTGATCAACGCAGGCATCTTGCTTTCGATAGACAAGAGTCGATTGTTGAAAGACGCGATCTCGGCCAAGAGCCAGCCAACTGCGGCAAGCAAGACCGGGAAAAGCATATCGATGACTTTCTGCATTGTCATTTTCTAGCTCTTGTTTCTATTTATGAGGTCAAAAAGCGTTTTTACCTTGTCTTCAAGAACAGCCACTCTAAGGTCAAGCTTTGCCAAGACGATTATCAGGGTGATAATAGCCAGAATCACTGGCCAGCCTTTTATAAAAAGCTCTATTACTTCCACAAAGAATGCCCCCGTATTAGAGTTCCTACTTCTTTCGCTTGTTCTTTCTTTTCTTTGGTTTCTTTGGCTTCTCAATGGTCAGGTCGTGAATGTAGTAAACAGTTTCGTACTCTTCCTTTTTCTTGAAAGGCCAAAGAGACAAAAGCCAAGCCTTAAACATAGCAAGCTGATTCATGACTAATCCTCTATTTGAAAAAGCCTAGCCAGTCAGCCAGCTTCATTAGCGCAGCGCCAAGAATTCCAGCGAGACTAGAAACGGCAACCAAGGTTCTCCATCCTCCCTTCGCCTCCGCAAGCATGAGCTTGATGTCATGGACATCGCTCTTGAGGGACTTCATATCTTCCTGAAGACCCTCTATCTGGGCGTCGTGCCGCCCTAGATCTCGCTGGACTTCCACTTATTATCCCTCCGTCTTCGGAGCCTCAGCAGGAGGCGGCAACTGCGGCATCGCCTGCTGCTGCAGCTTCTGGATCAAGCCAGCGACCGTCTCAAACGGCTGCTTGGCGAGGGCCGCAATCAAAAGGTTTCCTTCTTCCATCGAAACTTCAAACTTCAACGTATTCATAAATACCTCCTATTCAGGTTTAACCAAAATCACAACGTGAAATAACTCAAATAAATATTCACATCATCTGTGACAGATGTACTGCCTGATGTTACCGTTACTCTCCAAGTTTCAGACGCTGCATCATTGCAAATGTAAGTAGACCATATAGGTCTTTGAACAGTAGAGCTGTTTATGGCAATTCCAGCGCTTGCTGATATTCGCTGCCAAGAGTACGAGTACGTCCCATTACCGCCAGAAATGCTAGGCGCGTCAACTTGAACGTCTGCGCTTCCGCAATAGTCAGAGCCAAAGAAAGATCCTGTAGCCGAATCAGGATAGTTTACCGTAAGGGATGACTTGCCACGCAGATCGTTCATCGAGATGACCGTCCCGCTGCCGCCCACTCCTGCAAGGGTGCGGACAGCGGAATCGTTCATATTGATGTTCGCACCGGACGACCTGCCAAGCTCGATGTTGACATCGTTAAGGCTGATTGTGCCGGTAGGCGTAGGCATCGATTACTCAGCAGTCGGCGGCGCTACAGGGGCAGGCTCAGGAGCCGGAACCCAAGGAAGCGGCTTGGCTTCCATGGCAAGCTTGGCGGCTTCCTTCTCGACCACGTATGCGATGTGAGCCTTCGTTCCTTCGAGAGAAGGATCGTTTTCAACCCAGCTCACAATCTGCGCCTCGGTGAGATCGCCGAATGCGGTGAACGCGCCAGCATCCGCCTCGCCCAGCTTCACGGTAACAGGAAGGTCAAACTTGGCAGCGCCGTCAGCGCCGCTCACGGTGACTTCGACTTCCTTTACAACGTCAGCAAAACCGCCCTCGGCAATCACGCGAACGCCATTAACTTTATACGAATAAACAATAGCCATCGCCATATCCTCTCAGTGGAGTTTAGATTTTAACTCTGCAAGCTCGCGCTTGAGCTGAACCAATTCCTTCGCAAGCTCGACCGCCGACACCATCGCGGCGTTGCCATAGGCAACAGAAAGGTCGCCTTCAGCAGACTCAAGAACAGCCTCTGGCAGAACAGGGCGAAGCGACTGAGCCGAAACTCCCGCCTGTGTAACATCAACATCAGTGCGTTCATATACGCCACTTTTCACGGCGGCAAGAGCCTCGATAAAGTCTCTTCGTACGGGTCTCCAGTTAGTCTTTACTCGTTCGTCAGAGTAAGCAGTGACATTTGCGGTAGCGACAAAGTTTCCGCTGCTGTCTAGCGTGGCAAGATTGACTGATCCTGTAGAACGCCAGTAATACCCGGCGAAATCGCCGTACCACCCGCCGCCGGTATTAAACATATAGGTGTTGCCATATACGTCATCTGGACGATACCCGGCGTTGTTTGAGGCGTTTCTAAGAGTGCGTACGCTGTTGTCTGCGAAGACGATATCGCCAGTAAGTGTGCCACCAGACAAAGGTAGCGCGTAGTTGCTGTAGTTTTCTGTAGTAAGGAATGTGTACGGGCCAACCACGCTTGAGCTACCCTGCTTCCGAGAGTACTGCGGCGCACTCCAAAATGGCATGATGAGCGTCTGACTGTAATAGGTGTCTCCGTCGCCGTGGCTGCTGATCAGATAACTCGCCCAACCAGATTGACCGGCAAATGTGCCGGAGTCTTGGCGCCAAGTGAAGTTATTGTTTCCGAACCCAGTGCTGTTTACAGAATTAGATGAGCCGGTGACGCTAATTCCCCAGCTTCCGCTTGCGTTGCCGCCTGTTAGGGTTGGGGAGTACGAATTGTAGTTCTGATTAGTAAGAACTCGGTTCCAAGTTTGCCAGCTTGATCCGCTCCATCCGCCACGGAATGTCAAATCGTTTCCAGCGTGGCTTACATAGAACTGCGCCTGACCGGGGCCAGCGTTAAAGCTCAACACCGTGCCATACGGATATGCATACGAAGTCGGCTTGTTTGGGCTGCTTTCTATGTATCCCGAAACTATGTTCGAGCTAAAGTTGCCGTAGGTGTTGAAGTCAAAGTTATCAACATTCCCGCGGTTTCTTAAATTGGTGTAGTCGTTAAAATTCCCAGCGTGGATAACTTTGTGTGAACTCGCTGTCGCGTAAATTTCACCGTCAGACGCAATGAAGGCGCGAAGCGTTCCTTGTCCGCCTCCGGGGCCAGGAGTTGCCGTTGTGTTCCAAAATTGCGTCTGACCCGCGCTTGTGTCCCATCGAATATATACACCGTATGTCTGCCCGGTACTCTGCCTGCCGTAATACTGGCCGCCGATGTTTACGTTTGCGCCTAGACCCGCGTATGCGTAGCTGATTCCCGGCTCGGATGCCCAAAGCGTCAGGTATCCTGCGCCGCCGCTGTTGTCGTTGCCGTCGTGGTTATAGTGAAGCTGGAAACGGGTATTGGTGTGTCCGGCAATAAGCTTTGTTTGTCCAGTCAGATTTCCGCCAGACAATGGAAGAGCGTAGCTGCTGTAGTTTCCTACGTGGAGAACTTGGTTGCCGCTGTTTTGCAGTGTTACCGCATTGAATGTGGAGCTGTAGTACGCGCTTCCTTGATACAGATCAAGCCACGCGCTAGCGGTTCTGAGCCGCAATCCATAATAGCCAGCCAACTGAACTGTGTCGCCGGGGCCGAACAAATTCCCGGCTCCGCCAAGTCCGTACCATGGTGCGCCATTGATGTTGTCGTTTGGGTTTGCGTAAAGAGCTATAAATCTCGTGCCGGTATAATTGACGCCAGAGATGTTTCCGCTAGTGGCAATACTGGATCGAGTCCAAAAATCCCCAGCGTTGGTTATATAGCCAGAAACGACATTCCACGGGCCAAAAGTGACGCCATTTGCGCCGCTTATGTTGATAGATCCCGCTGCGGTACTCGATAATGTTCCGCCCTGCCAATTTGTCGAAAACGCATGGATTGTTTGGTTATTAGACCCAGCTTGGTAGAAGCGAACCCTTCCATAATCGCTTGACCCAGACCCGTGATAGATGCCGATTCCTGAGTTGGACGCGCCGTCGCCAAAATTCGCTGCCTGAGCTGAGAACGTCGCAGTGCCAGTTACCGTCCCTCCGGCTATCGGGAGTGCGTATGTGCCTACGTTACCGGCGTGTAGAACTTGGTTTCCGCCCTGCAACAGAGTAGTGGCATTCATCGCTCCATATATTTCAAGTTCGCGATACGATCCGCCACCGCCAAACCTAGCAATAGTTGTGAACGAGTTTGCCGTGCTATGGGCGTAATCGATATAGAGTGGCAAACCACCTCCGTCATCGAGCTTGCGGAAGCGGTGTCTGTACTGCCCGTTTGTGTAATTGCCGTCAAAAATCAGACCGCGAGTACCGGCGTCGCCGACACCGAGTGACCCAGTAATTATTTGAGCAGGCCCGTTAATTACCTGCACCGTTCCGTTGAAAGTGCTTGTGGATCCATTGATGGTTAGAACATCACCAGAACCTGCGCTTCCAAGATGGATCTTGTTCCCGAATGCGTAAACGCGAACATCATTACCAGCCGACGGCCCGAATGATGGATGACCAGCTACATAGAAATAGTCATCCGTATGCCAGCCTACTGCGCCTACATTTATGCCAGAGCTTCTCTCAAAGTAATTATGAGTTCCCCTCTGGTGACCTAGCGATCCGGTAAGCAGGCCTCCACTAATTGGCAAAGCGTAAGAGCCGACATTTCCGGTATGAATAAACTCGCGCCAGCTACCCCATGTCTGCGAGTACTCTTTACGGAACCACATCCGGTCTTCATAGAATGACTGCGCAATCTGACCGCGCCAATAATTTGGATCTCCGGCGTTGTACCTGCCAAAGCTAATAACGCGGAAATGCTGTCCGCCACCAATAGGCTGATTGTAGCCGCCTCCGCCCGGGTAATAGAGATTGCTAAACGAAACGCTATTTGTTCCGCCGATAGAGTTCATATCGACGTTTGACGAGAAGTCATACGTCGCGGTCGTCGCGGTCGTCGCAGTGGCGGCGTTGCCTGTTATTGATCCTGCGCTTGTTATGTAGCTGTTCGGATTGGTGCTGTTGTATGGAGTGTAGCCAAGGGCTGTAGTTACTTGACCGCTTGACAAAGAAAATGTGGTGAAGTTTCCAGCATGAACAAGCTGATTACCGCCGATCTGCACCGCAGTAGTTGACGCGAAGTTGACGGTGCTGTCTGCGGTGAAGTCGGAGATGTTTGTTGCGCTTGGAGATTGATTGATAAAGGTGGAGCCAACCCCCGGAGGATTATTAGTTGTGATATCGCGGTTTGTGGTAACGCGAACGTCGCATCCAGCGTAATACCTAACGTCTACAAACACAGGGAGATAGTAGTTGTCTCCGCTGGTCTGAACTGGAGTTCCAATGCGACATTGAAAGTTATTGTCTCCGCTGCCGCTGTACTCGACGAGCTGTATGCCGTAGGAGTTTGTATATCCCCAGTAAATGACATACTTTTTCTTTAGGCCGCGAGAGTAGTAGGCCTCGTATAGCTCGACCTCAAACGGGCCGCTGCCTCCATTCCAATCGTTGTAGTCAATGCCTAGACGCGCAATCTCATACGTCCGTGCCTGTGTGCCAGATGCCGAGAGGTCGTTCCAGAAGAACTGCTTTATCGTGCTGACCGGCCCAGAGAACGCCGTGCTGTCGTAGCCGTCCAGAAGTTGAGCGTCTGCCGCCTTTGCTCCAGAGGCAAGCGGCGTAAACCCAAGCGCGGTCGTGACGTTTCCAGAGGTAATTTCACCGCGAATCGTCGCCGAGCTTTTGTTCTCGACGTTACCGAGACCGACGTCGCTCGATGTGAGCGTGACAGCTCCGGTGCGACCGGCGACGGAAGTGACCGCGTCGGTGAAGGACATCACACCAGTCGAGCTGTTGTAGCTCAATGAACCAGAGGCGGAGATCGCTGAACGCGCACGGGCGTTCGTGAAGTACAGGTTTGTGCTGCCTTCTGTAATGCCGTCGCTATTTGGAGTCGTGTAGCTGAAGATGCCTGTCGTATTGTTGTACGACAAAGATCCAGAGGCCGAGATCGAAGTCCTTACGCGAGAGGTCGTGTGGTAAAGATTTGTGCTTCCTTCAGGAACTGCATCAGTGCTTCCGGGTGATGCGCTGATCTCAACATAGGTCGAGCCAGACCAGCGATAAACTTTCGCGCTGTCGATGGCGATGTAGATCTTTCCAGAGTCGCCAGTCGCTGGGAAAGCCGCGAGGTTCGCGTACTCAAGAACGTCGTCAACATAAGACGGCAAGTGCGAGGACGCAATCTTTCCGGAACTGTCCAGTCCGGCGTAGCCATTAGCAACGCCCTTATTTGCGGCGTTCTCCGGCGTAAATCCGAGTGCGGTCGTTACGTCGCCAGACGCAATATTCGTGCCAACGGTGACGCGACCCTTCCCGTCAACGGTTACTTTCGAGTACGTTCCAGCGGTGACGCCGCTATTCGCAAGCGTCAGCGCGACAGGAGACCCGGTCGTGCCGGTTCCGGTAACGTCCCCGGTGAAGTTAAGAGAGCCAGACGGAATGGCAACCCAAGACGGGTTCGTGCCGTCAGTGCTGAGGTACTTTCCGCTGTTGCTGGCCTGCGAAGGGAGAAAGCTATTCTTAACGGCAGCACTCGGGCTGCGAACCTCAGAGACGTGCAAGTACTGCGCGTGATCGTCGTCGCCCAAGCCGGAAAGGTTGCCGTGATCCTGAACGAGGGCGGCAGCAACGCCAGCGGACTGCAACGCACGAAGGTCATACACAGCGACCGTGCTGGCCTTAACGCTGTTCGTGAAGCCAGTCTTGTGGGTGTAGATGACCTTATAAAGAGGGCGGAACTCGACTGATGGGAACCCGCTGAGACTCAATCCCTCAAAAGTCATCGCCTCCGCTTGCGATAGCTGGTTAGTCGGAGCCTGACTGATGATAGAAACAACGGGGTAGTTCAGGTTGTTCGTGGCGAGAATCCACGAAACGAAGTACTCGTTGTTGTTAACGCTCGCCGTAGACCAAGTTCCACCGCTGTACAGGTTGTACTGCGGGATGCCGCCGACAACCTTGAACGGGAAATCGGTCGGCGCGTCAATTACCCAAGCATTGCCACTAAGATAGAGAACAGGAATGCGAGCAGGGCCAGACAAATCCTGCTGCCACGTATTTGCGACAGGCGAATTAGTCGAGACGATATCGACCTGCATGTCTTCGTCGAAGAACGTACCGCCGCCGATGTCGATTTGCGCATCCGCATCAGTCGCGCCAAGGCCAGTCGTCGTGTATCCGCTTGCGCCAAACCCGTTGGCAATTGCAGCACCGCGAGTACGGTGAAGGTACTCATGAGTCTGCCAATCCAGCGTGATGCCATGACGCTCATCGCCAAAGTAGACAGCCGTCGATGTAGTCGCGTTCCAATAGACGTACGCTGTCGGCGCATGGTCTTCCCAAGTGAAATACGACATCTGCGTCGATAAGACGCCAGACTGATTGAAGTAGATGAAATGCAGACCAGTCGTGTTAGGAATGACGACGGTCTGCGCGGACGTATAAGTATATTTTACGCCCTTACACCAAACAACAAATTCAGCCGCAACAGGGGCAATCGTAAACGTACGAGTGCCGCTATCGAATGAGATCGATGACTGAGTCTTATCGGCGTGACCAATAGGCTCGCCCGTAGGCTCTGTCGAAGGCTCCCACGCAGTACCGTTCCAGACGAGTTTCTCTCCTGCGGCAGGCGCGTCAGTCGAGACAGCGCGGCCTTGGATCTTGGCTACGTTTGGTGCGGAAGAAGTACCGGAAAGGTCCCCACCAATCTCAACCTTATCCGAGTTGAGATTGGTGAAGTTGGCGTCCAGCTCATTATTGGTGAGCGGACTGCCCTTCCCTGCGCGGGTAGTAATATTCGACATGCCTTTCCCCTATTAGGAGATCGTTACAGTCCAAGTCACCGTCATCGTGTCGGCAGCACCCTTGTTCACGACTGCGAACACGGTACGGCAGAGCATGGTTCCGCCCACGCCAGAGTTGAAAAGACCCGCCTCGGTCACCGCGCCTGTGCCGATTCCGGCATTGAAGGTGGCAACGTAGGTCGCAACCGCGTTGGTCGCGGTTCCGCTGGTCAGCGAAGCACGGCCAAGCTCGCCGCCGAGGGCAATATCACCAACGACAGGAGAGGAGGTTCCAGAGCCGACAGCCATGTGGCTCATGACCGCAGATGCCGTGCCGACCATGCGAGAAGCAATGAAGTTCTTGCCGGTGGTCACAACGAGGTTGTTGAGGTCACGCTCGTCCTTCAGATTTCCACTTTCGTCGAAAATCTTGATCTGAAGCCGACCGCTAACCTTGATGTCTTCGAAAGCTTTCATCTAATTAGCCTCTGTCAGAAGTAGAAAGAAGAACCAACATAGTCTTCTGCAAAGTAAGTGATGTCGGCATAGTCCGTCATCCTTGCAAATCCAGAATCCGATGCGGCCAACGATTCGCTGGGATTCTTTCCGAACTCCAGCAAAGAGTCGTCTATTGCATACTCAACGT
>JBIIOL010000560.1:0-2806 GCA_044336965.1 Pirellulales bacterium
CTTGAATCAGTTTCTGCGCGAAGACGAAGGGATCCTGGTCGTCATCGGCCGCAATCCGTCGACACTCATATCCCAGCGAGTTGGCCATCCTCTGCAGAAACCGCTTCATCATAAACTTAGACGTTCGCAGTACCCCTCACGAAACCGTGCAGCACGTCGCCCACGTGGGCGATCTGACGGTCGTCGAGTCCGGGATACACGCCGATGAACAGAGCGCGATTCATGATGGCGTCGGCGCCCTGCAAGGAACCGATGCACCGAAACGCATCGGGCCGTCGGCCGGCGAGTTCTTGAAACACCGGCTGGCGGACCAAATTCCCGCCGAACAGCATGCGATTGCCGATTCCACGGGACTCTAGGTGCCGCGCCACGTCGGTCCTCGTGAATGGGGCCGACTCGCGAACGAGCAGCATGAAGCCGAACCAGGACGGCTCCGAGCGACAGCCGGACGAATCCCAGGAGAACTCGCCCGCCGACCAGCCGGTCGCATGTGTCGGCAGTGAGAACTCGAACACATCCTGAAGGTCGTCGAGTCCGGCCCGCAGCTTATGCCAGTTGCTCCGGCGGGCTTCGACGAAGGCCGGCAGCTTCTTGAGTTGGACTCGACCGATCGCCGCCTGCGTATCGAGCGGCTTGAGGTTGTAGCCCAGGTGGCTGTAGATGTATTTGTGGTCGTAGCCCTCCGGGAGGGCGCCAAGCTGCCAGCCGAACCGCTTGTTACAGGTGTTGTCTTTTCCGCTCGGGCACCAACAGTCGCGGCCCCAGTCTCGGAAGCTCTCCACGATCACGCGAAATGGCGCCTTGGACACGATGTTTACTGCACCTCCCTCGCCGAGTGTGAGGTGATGCGGCGGGTAGAAGGACTGCGTGGAGAGATCGCCCCAGGTTCCCGTGGGCTTCGTCACAACGCCTTCAGCCGTCGGCATGGTGTAAGTCGAGCCGAGCGAGTCGCAGTTGTCTTCGATCAACCAGAGATCGTGGCGGCGGCAGAAGTCGAGCACCGACCGGAGATCGAATGGATTGCCGAGGGCATGGGCCATCATCACGGCCTTCGTCTTGCCCGGTTTGTAGGCGTCGTCCAACTGCTCAACACGGGCATTGCCGTTGACAGGGTCGTTGTCGATGAACACAGGCACGCATCCGTGCTGCATGATCGGCGCAACGGTGGTGGGGAAGCCGGCGGCACACGTGATCACTTCGTCGCCCGGTTCCAGCCGCCGGTTCGCCGGGATCTTCGGGGACGTGAGCGTGGCGAAGGCGACAAGGTTCGCCGACGAGCCCGAGTTGACGAGCACCGAATGCCGCACGCCCATCCATGCTGCGAGTTCCTTCTCGAAGGCCTCACCTTCCGGCCCAAGCGTTAGCCAGAAATCGAGCGTGGAGGCAACAGCGGCCTCGACCTCCTCCTCCGTGAAGACGCGGCCGGCATAGGGCACGCTGGGCGCCTCGGGACGGAACGCGGCCTTCGCCGGATCGTCGCCCGGCCGATTTGCGGAATGGGCCCGGCGCGAATACTCGCGCACGAGTTGGAGGATTTCGCTCCGGAGCTTCGGGAGATCGTGGTTTGTGTCACTCATGCGATGTTGATGCCCAAGGGAGATCGGCTGCTGCCGCGTCAGAGGAATAGCGTGCTATCTGGTCTCGGGTGTGCTCGCCGATCGTGGCGGGATCGGCAGCGGCGGTGTCGCGGTACCAGCCCACGGTCTCTGCGATCGTGCGATCGAACGCCCAGACGGGCCGCCAGCGGAGGAGCCTCGCCGCCTTGTCCGTCGAGAGGTGCAGGAATCGTGCCTCGTGGGGCGCGGTCCCGTCGGAAGCGTCGGCCCATTCGCCGGGCCAGTGCTGCAAGACTCGACCGACCAGCTCGCCCACGTTGCGGTTCGAGTCGGAGTCGGGTCCGAAGTTGAAGCCCGACTCCAGCGACGTGTCGTCGTGCCGCTCTTCGGGGGCGGCAGCGAGCGACGCCGCCAGCCAGAGATATCCGGCGAGCGGTTCGAGCACGTGCTGCCAGGGTCGAGTGGCCAGCCTGTTCCTGACGGGAATCGGCCTGCCGGCCGATAGGGCGCGGATGCAGTCGGGTACGATTCGGTCCCGGGCCCAATCCCCACCGCCGATGACGTTGCCCGCCCTGCCACTGGCGATGCGGACCGGCGACTTTCCGAAGAAACTCGATCGCCACGCCGCGGTCGCGATTTCGGCCGCCGCCTTGCTGGCGCTGTAGGGATCGCGACCACCGAGCGGATCGTCCTCCCGATAGCCGTAGAGCCATTCGCGGTTCAGGTAGCACTTGTCGGTGGTTACCACGATCACGACGCAGGGCCGGTCCAGAGCCCGGGCGGCCTCGAGGACGTTGATCGTCCCCATCACGTTCGTGGCGAAGGTGTCCACCGGCTGCTCGTACGACTCGCGGACAAGCGACTGCGCCGCCAGATGGAAGATGAAGTCGGGACGGCTTTCGCTCACCGCGTGCGCGACCTTCGCGGTATCACGGACGTCGGCCTCAATGTGCCGCAGCCGGCGGGCGAGGCTGAGCTGGTCGAAGAGGGCTGGATTGGTCGGCGGCGCAAGTGCGAAGCCCGTCACGTCGGCGCCGAGCCCCAGCAGCCATTCCGAGAGCCATGCTCCCTTGAAGCCCGTGTGGCCGGTCAGCAAAACACGGCGGCCGGCGAAAGCACCGCCAAAGGCCGTGGCCTTGGTCATCGCGTCACCAGACCTTCCATGGAGCCTTGCCGGAATCCCAGAGCGCGTTGAGCAGCTTGAACTCCTGAAACGTGTCCATCGGCTGCCAGAAACCATCGTGCCGGAA
>JBIIOL010000561.1:0-2802 GCA_044336965.1 Pirellulales bacterium
CGCCGTATCGCAGGTGATTCGCATCCCCGTGGACCAGATCCACTCCGCTCCCGACACGGTCGTCGCCGACGGACAGCGGTCCGTCGAGGGCTTCGCTCGCGCCGGCGACGACCTTTTCATTCTGCTCGACGCCAACAGCCTGCTCGATCCGGCCGGCCTCGCCGTCGTCCACCGCGCTGGTGTCCCTGGCGTTACTCCTTCCGACAAGGCCTCCTAAGATGAAGCTGTCTTCCGGTCGATCGCTCCGAAACCTCGTTCTTGCGGCACTGCTGACGATGTCGCTCGTGCCGCTGGCACTGCTCGGCGTTGCGATGTACCGCTCGGCGGCCGCATCGCTCCGCCAGCAGGCGTTCGCGCGTCTGGAGGCGGTCCGGACGATTACCGCGCAATCGGTCGAACGCTACTTCACGACGATGCGTGAGGAACTGCTCGTCGCCGCGAGCGGCCCGCTTCCCCGCGAGGCGATGATGGCATTTCGCAAGGCATGGCAGGAACTGCCGGCCAACGACCCCTCGCTGGCGGCAACGCGGCAGGATCTCGCCGCCTACTACGCCGCCGAGTTCGCTCCGCTCTACCGCAAGCAGAATAGCGAAGATATCGACGTGCGGCCGTCCATCGACGCCCTCGATGCCCGCGGCGTGATGCTGCAGGACCGCTACCTGCGGCGGAACCCGAATCCCGTCGGGTCGAAACAGTTGCTCGATGCTGCCGACGACGGTTCCGACTACTCCCGCGTGCATGCCACGCTGCACCCGATCTTCTTGGAAATGCTCGAGCGCTACGGTGTGTACGACATCTTTCTCATCGATGCGACCTCGGGGACGGTCCTCTATACGGTCTTCAAGGAGATCGATTTCGGGGCGTCGCTCACGTCTGGCCCGCTTGCCTCGAGCAATCTCGCCAAGGCGTTCCGCGAGGCGGTCGCGATGGGCCGTCCTGGAACCATCGCTTACGGCCAGTACAGCCGCTACCTGCCGTCGCTGATGGCACCGGCGAGCTTCATCGCGACGCCGCTCCTCGATGGAGACACCGTCGTCGGCGTGCTGGCATTCCAGTTGCCGCTCGACAAGACCAACAAGATCATTGGAGAGACGACGGGCCTGGGCGAAACCGGCGAGACCTACGCCATCGGCCCCGATCGGATGTTCCGCTCCAACTCCCGGTTCGCGAAGGAACTCGGCGTCGAATCGACGGTCATCAACCCGAAGTTCAAGGTTGACACCGTCCCCGTCCGCAGCGCGCTCGACGCCGGCGAGTCGGGCACGGCCATGGGCCGCGACTACCGCAACATGCCGGTGCTGTCGTCGTGGACTCCAGTCACGGTGTTCAAGGGCGATGCCAACGGCAACGGGGCGGTCCGCTGGGCGTTGATTTCCGAAATCGACGAGGCCGAGGTGATGGCGCCTGTGCGGCGGCTGCGCCAGTTCGGCCTGCTCCTCTTTGGACTGACCACGGCGGGCATCGTGCTGTCGTCCCTCTTCATCGCGCGACGCCTGACCCGTGATCAGCAGACGCAGCAGCAGCTCTCCGAAATGGTGAGCAACACGTCGGTGCGGCTGTTGCAGGCCGACGCCGAAGGCACGATCCGCTACATGAATCCCGCGTCGGAGAAGACGCTGCGGCAGCTCCAGCACCTCCTGCCACGTCGCGTCGAAGAGATCGTGGGTGGATCGCTCGACGTCTTGCCAGCCCCCCCGCACCTGCCCTGGAAGCTCCTGGCCAGCCCCGACAGCCTGCCGCGCCGGGAGCAGGTGGCGATCGGGCCGGAGGTGCTCGACCTCAATATCTCCGCCCTGAACGACTCGAACGGCCGCTACATCGGCCCACTGATCACCTGGGACGTGATCACCGATCGCGTCCGCAGCGAGGAACGGGAAAAAGCCCTCCAGACTCGGGTGGCATCCGACAAGCACAACCTCGAGACCAAGGTGGGGGTGTTGTCCGAGGTGTTTGGGTCTGCTGCGAAGGGGGATTTGAACATCTCCATCGATGTCGAGGGCGATGACGAGATGGCGTTGCTCGCCGGGAACGCCAGCCGCATGCTCAGCGATCTCCGCGACGTGATCAGACAGATTTCCGAGGCCGCGGAACAGCAGAACGACGGGGCACGGATGATTGCCGAGAGTGCGGGCAGCCTCAGCGACGGCGCGCAGTCGCAGGCCGCCAGCGTTGAACAGATGACAGCGGCCGTAGAGCAGCTGGCGTCGTCGATCGCCGTGATCTCGAAGAACGCCGTCGAATCGCGGGCTCAGGCGAGCCGCACCACGCAGCTGGCGCAGGTCGGCAGCCAGGCGGTCCATGACGCCATCGACTCGATGCGGACGATCCGCCGGTCTTCGGAGCAGATCAACGACATCATCCAGGTGATCAGCGAGATCGCCGCCCAGACCAACCTGCTCGCGCTGAACGCCGCCATCGAAGCGGCCCGGGCGGGCGAGCACGGCCTCGGCTTCGCCGTGGTCGCTGACGAGGTGCGAAAGCTCGCGGAACGGGCCAGCGAGGCCGCCAAGGAGATCACACAGCTGATCAACGAATCGACGCAGCGTGTCCAGGAGGGAGCCGACCTCTCCGAGAAAGTCGGACAGTCGCTGGCGGCGATCGTCTCGGCCGTCGAGTCGACGGCGGCGGGAATCTCCAGCATTGCCGCCTCGTCGGAATCCCAGTCTGCCAACGCCAGCGAGGTGAAGCAGGCGATCCGTTCGGTGTCGCAGACGACCGAATCCAACGCCGCCGCCGCCGAGCAGATGGCCGCCAGTGCCGAGGAGCTCGGCGCCCAGGCGCAGGGGTTGCGTGACCTCGTCA
>JBIIOL010000634.1:0-2798 GCA_044336965.1 Pirellulales bacterium
CGAGCGCGATGATCTGCACGAGAAACAGGAGCACGGTGCCGCCGATCGTGGCGGCCCAGCCCGACACCGCATAGCCGGTCGTAAGCCGCAAGAGCGCCATGACAAGCATGATGGCGGCAGTCATCAGTCCGGTGATAAGCGACACAATCAGGAGTCGCGTGCCGATCCGATCCGAAAAGACCGACAGGGCGCTCAGGCCGTGCGTCACCAGAGCCGGAAAGTTCATGCTGGATGTGCCCGCGATCCGCTGGGCACGACGTGTCGGAACGAACGCCTTCGGCTGGCGGGTGGCATAGACCGCGGCGGCGTAGTGGTTCCACATTTCAGGCGACACGCACAGGCTCTCCAGGCATTCCCGGTTCATGACGCTGAAGTTGCCGACGCGCACCCGATGCCCGACCAGAACCCAGTGTGCCATCCGGTAGAGTGCGTAGAAGAACGAAAACACCATGCCCTCGGAACGCTTGAGCCGCTCCGCGAACACGATCCGCACGGCATCGTTTTCCTGCACTTCTTTCAGGAGGCTGGGAATATCGGCGGGGGCATCCTCGCCATCGCCATCCATTACCATCACCCGCTCGCAGTCGCACGTGTCGGCGAGAAAGCAGAGCCCGATGCAGATCGCCCGCTGATGGCCGACATTGCGTTTGAGCCGCAGAATCCGGATCGTGTGAATGCTGGTCAGGGACAGGTTCCATGACCGTGGTGGTGCCGACGTCGAACCGTCATCGACCAGCAGCACGTCGGCCGGAACACCGATCCTGCGGAGTTGCTCGTCCACGAGTGGCAGAAGCAGCGACACCGACTCCCAGTCGTTGTAGACGGGAATCACGATCTGGAGGCTTGCGTAGGCAGACGTGCCGGACTGATTCGCTGCGGCCTGGAGCTCGGGGAAACGGTTGATCATGCCGCAGAGCCCCCGTCGACCGTGACGACCTGACCGGTGATGAAGGCTGCCATCGGCCCGGCGAGAAATTCGATCGCTCCCACGACATCAGCCGGCACACCCAATCGCCCCAGCGGTGTGCGGCGGGCGATTCGGGCCCGGTTTGCCTCCGAGAGCGATGACGAGAGATCGGTCTCGAGAAATCCCGGGGCGACGGCGTTGACGCGAATGCCCCGGGGCCCCAGTTCGCGGGCCAGACTCCGGGCGAAGCCCTCCAGGCCGGCCTTCGTTGCGGCGTAGACGGCCAGGCCGGGCGAGCCTCGCGACGCGACCACCGACGACACGACCACCACCGCCGGGCCACCGGCCGCCGCCCGCTCATCGCCGACCGGGCGGACGAGCATCTGCCTGACACACTCGCGGACGAGCACGATCGATCCCCGCAGATTCACATCCAGCATCGCATCGATCTCATCATCGCGGACGGTGGCGACCACACCCTCATGGGCCACGGCGGCATTGGCGATGCAATGATCGATCCCGCCGAAGCGGGCAGCCGCACGAGCGACGAATCCCCTGATGGCATCGGCATCGGCAGCATCGATCCGCTCGACATGGAGCCGATCGGCATGCAGCGAGGCCAATGCCGCGAGCGCGGCCGAGCCCGACCTGGAAAACGTGGCCACGCAGTCGCCTCGCTCGAGCAATCGCTCGACGACTGCCAGTCCCAGACCGCGCGAACCGCCGGAGATGATCGTGGTGTGGGGCATGGGGTGCGGCGGCAGACGGCAGGCGGTGCCCGACGTTGCAAGCGACAGAGGACGGGTCACGCCTGACGGCGGGGCACCTTGCCCGCCGGGTTCGTCGCGATTTTTCGCACGATATCGAGAATGCGTGGGACGCTGTGCGGCTCGAGGCCACCTCGGCAGGCGGCCAGCGCCGCGGCCCGGATGCTTTCGGGCGATGTGTTTGCAGGCAACGGATCGGCAAGCACGGCCTCCGCGGCCACGAGTTCGCCGGTGATAGCGCTGGGCATACCATAGACGCGGGCATCCGCGACGCCCGGCACGGCGCGGAGCAATTCCTCTACCCGCCGCGGAAACACCTTCGCTCCGCCCACCACGATCACGTCGCTGCGACGACCGGTGAACTCATACCGATCGCCTCGCTTTTCAACGAGGTCGCCCGTTGCCACTTCAGCCGTATCCCGGGAGAGTTGGACGAGCAATTCGCCATCGCGACGCATTCCGAGCCGGGCACCACCCGCCAGCGACCGCCCCAGCCAGTTGGCCGGAAATCCCGCGAGCCCGTCGGTCACGCGAAACACCTCGCCCAGCTCCGTCGTGGCATAGACCTGTGTGATCTTGGCATCTGGAAATGCCGCGCGGGCCTGCTCGAGAAGCGGCCCATCCGCCGCCTCGCCACCGAGCGTGATCCGGTCGAGGCGCGCCCGTGCCAGGAGTGACCGCTCGCCCGCCGTCAGGAGCCGTCGCAACAGCGTGGGCGTCGCGGGCAAGACCGTGGCCTGTTCGTCGACGATCGCCCGGAGCACCGCATCGGGATCGCGTGACGCCGGCACGACGAGACGGCCGCCCGTGAGGAGCGACTGCAACCAGACCTGGATTCCCGCCCAGCGCGTGGCATCGTAGACGAGAATCCATCCCAGCCCGTGCCACTGCTCGGCCAGCCGTGCGGCTGCAAGGAGCGAATCCCACGAATGCTCAACCAGCTTCGGAGGGCCGCTCGTGCCCGAGGTTGCAACCACCACCTGCGTGGCCACCGCCTCGAACTCCCGCCTCTGGGCACCGGGGACGGCCGCGATCAACAGGGAGTCGTCGATCGCAACCCAGTCACGGAGTTCACCGCTCAGGTCGCGAGAGTCCTCGGCGAGGAACGCTACCGGAACATGCTG
>JBIIOL010000616.1:0-9704 GCA_044336965.1 Pirellulales bacterium
GCGTCTTGCTGCGATCGAGTACCTGTTCCCGCAATTCGAGACGACGGCTACGCCGCAAACTGCCGGTGTCATATCTCGATTCCCGCAGTCTGCTATCTCGGCTGGCATCGAGCCGGTTCAGCAGCCGTTCTTTGGTCAGGCTCCGCAGACCACGCTTGAGCGAATTATGTCCCGGTATGACCGTGGACCCGCTCCGCAGCGCGAGTCATTCAGCGGACAGATTATTGCGCCTCCCACTCGCGATGTGGCTGGCGTCGAGCCTCCGGTCACGGAACTTGCTCGACCCCCTCTCGGGGTTGGCGCTGGCTCGCCCGTAACTCGACCGGCCTCTAATAGGATTGAGGCCGTGGCGCGTAGCGCCACAAACATCATCCCGCAAACTCCAGCCCCGGTTCAGCCGATTGGACGCCTTGAGGGGTTTATCCGTAGCGCGACCCCGCCAGAGCCTTCCATGCGCCGCATGGAACCGGCCATGGAACCGGCCATCGTTGAGCAGACTCCTCCGGCAGCCCCGGAAATTCCGGCCATCCCGGAAGCCCAGCCAGCAGTTGCAACTGAAGCTCAAGTCGCAACCGAGGCTCCCCCGGCAGCAGCACCCGCCGCCCAACCGGCAGCCCGTCAGCGCCGAGGTCGCCGTCCCGGTGCCTTGCCGAACGCACAGGCTCGTGGGCAGCTTTCCCGCATGGTTGAAACCATGCCAGAGGGGGCGGAGCGGGATGCCCTACAGACGGCTATTAACGCCTTGGCGGCGCAAGACCTGCGTACCCTTGAGAGGGGTCGCCGGGAACCCTCCGCCAGAACGACCAGCAGGCAGCAGCAGGCGACTCAGGCCGCACCCCCGGCGCAGCCTAGGGTAGAGGCCGAGGCCGCTCCTACGCCGCCTCCGGCAGAGCCGCTGCGCAGTATCTTGGAGGATACCCCTCCCGCGTTTGGCAGGGCCGTTGGCGAAACTGCAACATTGTTGCGTTCTCCCACCGCGAGTCTGGTCAACTACGGCACGGCAAACCTCGGGAGGGCTGGCCAGAACCTCCTGTCCCCCGTCCCTGATGACGGGGGTCGGGCGGAAGTCACCGCCGCCTTTGCTGACCTTGTGGATAACTTCGGGCTTCCCAGAAGCCTTATCGAGGGAATCGAGGTCTACCAGAACACCAGCGAGGCGGACACTCGTGGCATGTTCTTCCGCGACGATAACGCGATGTCTCTGGCTGGGGAGTTTTTCAACCCCGCCAACTTCGAGACGCCGGGGTTCCGCGAGGCTCTTCGGTTCGTTATCGCACATGAACTCGGCCACAATCTCCACAATCGCCTTGGTTACGAGACGCCGAGGGAGACTCGCATCTCCTATCAGACGCTGACCATCAATGATGGCGGCGTAACGGCGGTGTCCGGTGCCGCCCCGCCGATGATTCGCGAGATCTTCGGCTTGCTCGCCAACGAGATGCGTACGGTCATTGTCCCGAACGCGACTCGCATGACGGAAGAGGGCATGGCTCCTGATGATGCAATCGCCAAGGCAACCAGAGAAGCCGGTGTCGCGACTCAGTTTGCGTATCCGTTCTTCTATATCGGTGATCGCCGCTTCAATGGGCCATATGGCAAGGACTGGGCGGCAATACAGTCCGAGATCATTTCTCAGATCTTTGCTATACATACAGTCAACCCGCAGTGGCTTGAGCAAAATGCTCCGCTTGCCTCTGCGTTTATCAATCGGGAGATTGCTCGAAATGAATCTGTTGCAGGAAGACAGGAAGTACCTTCACGAGTACGAGCAGAAGTTCGGACACCCAGTCCCGGCCTCGGTCTTGCGGAGCCGCCTGTTCGGGGCGGGGTTCGCGGCGAAGAAATGGCTGGACAAGAACGAGCCGAACCCGGAGTGGGCGGCGAGGGCGAAGTACGTCGAGTCCGCGAAGGGCAAAGGAACACAGTTCTAGGCGGCGTCCGAGACGTTGCGCCTACCTTCTATAGTGCGGTTAAGAGTGCTGTAGATACACTGAAGATGGCGAAGGCTCCGGGGCAGCAGTGGCTGTCCACCCTTCGTAACATCCCCGGCGTGAAGCCGGAGGAGATCGAGTACTACGACCTGCCCGAATGGCTGTCTTCGCAGACTGGCCCTGTCACCAAAGAGCAGTTACTCGACCAGATCAATCAGCGACAGATCGATGTCGTTGATGCCGTTGGCGGCGACAAGTATTCCTCATATACATTCCCGGGCGGAAGCAACTATCGCGAACTTCTTCTGACCCTGCCCCCGCGCAAGGGGATGACTAACTTCGTGAATGAGATGCACGACTTCAGTGGAGTCGAAAACATCCTCGCTCATGTTCGCGTCAAGGATCGTTCCGACCTCGACGGCAACCGCGTACTTCACATTGAGGAAGTTCAGAGCGATTGGCATCAGGCTGGTCGCGAGCGTGGTTACGGCGAGGAGTCTGGAATCCCTGATGCGCCGTTCAAGACTAGCTGGCCCGACCTCGCGCTGAAGCGCATGGTTCGATTTGCCGCAGAGAACGGTTACGACCGGATTGCTTGGACAACTGGCGCAGACCAGAAGTTCCGTTACGACATTCGTCGCAACTTCAGCGAGGTTCTCTACAAAAAGAACCCCAACGGAACCTTTCATGTCAGGCCGCTAGACAAGTCCGGCGAGATCGTTGGCGAGCAACGGTCTGTGAAGCAGGGCGATCTCTCTAAGTCTATTCCCAAGGTCGTCGCAGAGAGAATGCTGAACGGCGAGGGAACCAAGTCTCAGGGTCGAAATCGTGGATTCACGTCCATGACCGGAGACCTCCTCGACTCTGGCGATGGCTTGATAGAGTTTTACGACAAGCAGCTTGTTAAGCGAGCCGAGAAGTTGTTCTCGAAGCTTGGCGGCAAGGTCAGCATCGGCGAGCTTGAGGTCAAGCCGGAAGGCTCTGACGACTACAATTACTCTTCTTCAAGCAAGAAGTACGCGAGGCAGGCTCTTGCGGACGGAGCCGAGGTGGATGTCTACCTCGATGACGAAGGCTCGTTTAACTTCATCGGAACCGCAAAAGACTCTGATGAGCTTAATAGCCTGACGGCTGAATACGGCGATTACGCCGAATTTGAATTTCAAGTCTCCTTCCCGGAGGCCATGGAAACTAAGCGCGACTTCATCTTCTTGGATATTCCGAACTCCCTGAAAGACGCCGCTGTCTACAAGGGCTTCCCGCTGTTCATGAATCAGCGGAACTCAGCTATTGCGTCTGCTGTTAATAGCGGCGCATTCGGCAGCATCGGTCACGCAGTTGACTCCATGCAGACGATTATCAATTCGTCTCTCGAGCAGGCAAGGCCGACTAGCATCTACAACGGTGCGGATGAAACGCTGCGCGACACGCTTACGCGCAGGTTCGTCAACTCGTTCTACCGGCTTGAGCGTTTCCAGAAGGAGATGGCCAAGAGCATCGGTCTGGAGCGAATCTCCGATGAGATGGATGCGGCAGGGCAGATCGAGCGGTTCAGCGGTCAGGTGACCGAAGATGAGCGTCAGATTCAGCGCAAGTATCTTGAGCCGATGATGAAGTACGTCTTCGACAAGAAGCTCGACTACAACATGGTGAATCTGTTTGCGTATGCGCGTCACGCCCCGGAGCGTAATGCTGACATCGCAAGAAAGAATGCCGCTCGTTACGACGAGCTTCGCCAGAAGCTTCTCGACAAGTACGACGGCGACCTCAGCAGGGCAACCCTTGCCGAAAGCAAGGATCTTGAGCGTTACCTGACTATGAAGGAGCGGTTCGCCGATCGCGGCTCTGGCATGTCCGATAAGGACGCCGCCGAAATCATGAATCGCTTCCGAGACGAGGGCAAGTACGACCAGTACAACGCTGCGATGAGCTATGTTGATGACCTCGTCAAGTCAACGCAGCAGAAGATGGTTGCCGCTGGCCTCATCGAGGAGGAGGTCGTCGGCACTTGGAATGACAAGTTCTCGTCATACGTCCCGCTCAGTGGTTGGGCTATCGACGAATTCGATTCGCCGCAGAACAGCCCGATGCGCGTTGGTCGCGGTTTCTCGATTGGCGGAAAGGAATCCCTTGCCGCACTCGGACGCCAGACCATGGCGTTCCCGCCTGTCACCAATGCAATCAAGCAGGCTTACGAAAAGACCATCCGCGCAAGGAAGGTCGAGGTTGGTCGTCGGTTCCTGAATCTTGTTCGTACCTTCAAGGACGACACGCTTTGGGAAATCATCGACAAGGACAACCCGATCTTCAACCGTTATATGGATGCCAAGAAGGACGCGGTGCTGCTACGTCGGCAGACCACTCGCGGCCCGGGCGAGGACTTCTTTGAGGTCAAGGAGAACGGCCAGACCGTCCTCATCGACATCAAGGACGACAAGCTTCGTCGCGCAATGCTCAACCTTGGCGCTGCCGACATGGGCGATGTCGTAAACGGCATTCAGAATACGTTTGGCCGCGTGACTTCGTTCCTCTCGGGAATGACCACCCGCTGGAATCCGGCATGGTCTGTGATCAACGTGCCTCGCGACTTCATGGCTGGCATGATCAACCTTGTTGCCGAGGCAGATCTGCAAGACGGACTCATCAAGGGGGCTGGCAAAGTCAACGGAAAGACCGTTACTCAGGCGGCCATCTCTGATTACGTCAGCCTCAAGTACCACAAGGCACTCAGCCGATACCTTGAGAACAAGGCTGGCAATACCGCCGAGGACAACTTCGTCAAGGAGTTCTTCGAGGACGGTGGCGCTACAGGCTACGTTCGCAACTTGGATGCCCGAGAGCTGCACCGCGATCTTCAGTCGAGCATTGACCTGCTCGGCGAGTCCGCCGGGATTGAAGGGGTTGCTGCAACGACTCGCATCAAGCGCGGCCTCAATGGCGTCAAGAATGCAATCGAGCATTTCAACGACATGACCGAAAACGCAGTTCGCGTTGTCGCCTACGTCAATGCTCGCAAGGCTGGCGTGACTAGAGATAGGTCGGCTCTTCTCGCCAAGAACGTGACGGTGAACTTCAACCGTCGTGGCGAAGCTGGGCCGCTAATGAACTCGCTGTACATGTTCTGGCAGGCGAGCATCAACGGCAACCTTCAGTTCTTCCGCACGATGTCATCGGCTGAGGCGCGTAAGGTTATGTACTACGCCGCTGGCGCAGCAGCCGCTGTAACCATGTTCAGCATCGCTTCTAGCGACGAGGAAGAGAACGGCAAGACGGAGTGGGAAAACCTTCCTGACTACGTCAAGGAGACTGGCCTTCCCATAAAGATCCCGGGAATGCCGATGCTCGTTATCCCGCTGCCTTATGGCTACAGCATCCTGACGTATGCCGCCATCAAGGCGACTGAGACGCTTTCTGGAATCGAAAGCGCAGGCGGGTTTGCGTCGAAGGTGCTTGGCAAAATCGTGAACGACGTGATGCCGCTTCGCCTTCCGGGCGGGGACAAGGCTGGGCTTGATCTTGAGGCGACGGGAGTCGTTAAGGCCATCACCCCCACGGCGGTTCGCCCCTTGGTTGACTTGGCCATCAACACGGACTTTGCCGGGAATCCTATCTACAAGGAGAACCCGGAGTTCGCGAAGGTCAAGATGCCGGACTCCGCGCTGCATCGTCGTGGCACTACGGACGCAGCGATTGCGTTCACAAACCTGATGAACAAGGCGACTGGCGGTACCTCGTATCAGCCGGGGCTGATTGATATCAATCCCGACTCAGTCGAGTACCTGATTGGTGAAGTATTCGGCGGCGCAGGCCGCACCCTGATGCAAGCCTATGGCGTTGCGGAGAAGACCGCCACCGGGAAGGATATCGAGATTCGTCAGATTCCAATCCTGAACAAGGTCGTGAAGACAACTACTTGGACGATGAATCCCGGAGACTTCTACGACCGCATCGACTCGGTCTATCGCACTGAGGCGGAGGCCAAGACGCTGCGCGGCTCTGAGCGTGGTGACTTCTTAGATGAGAATAAGGTCGATTACCGCGCATTGCCGCTGGCGAAGTCGGCGCAGTCCCGGCTACGCAAGCTGTATGAGCAAAGAAAGAATATACAAAATTCAACACTCAGCGAGTCCGATAAGGAAGAGCGTATCGAGAGGGTAGAGCTTGAGATACAGAAGGTGTACGACACCTTCAACTCAGGCTATCAGAGAATTTTGGACAGAGAGGGCTAGTCGAACTCGCCGTCCAGAAGATGCAGCTTGAACACCTCGATAAGGAAAAGGATTTTCGCCTTATCGGTGGTGTTCGCGCTGCACGTTATCTGAGCATCTGTGTCCATCGACAGGATTAGGAGTTCTCTCTTCCCCTCGTAACCCTTGTGAGCGTCTAGGATTTCGTCATCTGACGGATAGATCGATACGACCTTGCTGCCCTTTGCCATCGAAGAACACCTCATCCACAATGCTGGCCTTGACTCTAAGGTGGTCTATGTCTGGCTGGACATATTGAGCCGCCATACTCGGCGTTGCCCAGCCGCCTAACGTCATCAGCGTCTTCAAGTCTGACCGCTTACCGACCTCGGTAGCCCACCCTCTCCTAGCAGAGTGTACGCCATAGCCGTCGAGTCCCGCAGCCTTAACGGCGCGTCTCCAAGTGTCAGAATACATGCGCTTATACGGCTCACCCCGTTCATTCACAAAGACAAACTCTGGGTGCGGGGTCGTGTTGCGGACGAAAAGGAGTATCCGCATGGCGGACGCGGAAAGCGGGATGGTCAGTTCCTTCCTAGCCTTCATGCTCGACGCCTCGATGCGAATGCACCGGGAGTCGAAGTCCACGTTTGCCCACTTGAGTCGGCAGATGTTTATGCCGCGCAAGCCGGTCGCTATCGCAAACTCGATAGCCCTACCCAGAGATGGCGGCAACTCTTCAATAAGCTGCTTGGCTTGGTCTGGCCGCAGTACTGGCCGACTCGGAGCTTCCTCCGGCAGCGGGTCAACCTTTGGTATGCGGTCAATCCATTCCCTCTCTAGGGCAAATGAGAAGACTTGCATCAGTTTCTTGGTCGCGTCGTTGACCGACGACGACTTCATGGTCGAGCGAGACTTGACGATATCCCTCGCCCGGGTGACCTGTGCCTTTCCGATAGACCTGATTGGGTGTCCGGAAAAGAACTTCCCGTAAACCTCGATGGCCCACTTGATTTTGTATCTGGACTTCTCCGCTATCGGGGCGGAGTTCTTGTATTGCCAGAAGGCTTCGACTGCCTGATCCCAAGTTAGGTCTTGGTTACCAAAGACTGAATGTTCCATTTTAGGTCTCCATTGAATTCCAACAACGCTTCGGGTCTGACCAGCTCGCCCTGCGAGGCTGCGTAAGACTTCTTCGGCCCAACATTCTTTAGCCTATCAGGCTTCAGTAGCTCGACCGCCGACATCCATCCTGCAATTCTATACTCCGGCATCTGGCCGATGACAAGAACGAAGATGTCCACTTCCATCTTTTTCCACGGAACGGCCAGAAGCATACCGTTCTCTCGCCACGTAGACTTCACATCTACGGTGTGGCCGGAGGGCAGTATGCAGTCCACCGCCTTCCTCTCCCCGACATCTAGGTCAGGGTAAATATTCATCGCCTTGCAGAAGGCTATCTCTGCGGCAGCGCCTTCTCTGTCTATCTTGTCGTCAGCGATGTCGCTGACCTTCATGTTGCGCAGACCGTCCTGCCTCGAACGCTGATGCCTAGCCTTGCCTATGTAGGTAGCTAGTTTCTGCTCCGCAAGATTTAACTGCACAAACATTACGCAAGAACGTCATCTATTCTGGCAAGCAAAGATCTAGCCTGTGGGCTTCTATTGGCCCCTATGAGGGGTCTAGCGGCAAGCAATAGCCAGTTGACATGCACAATCTCTTGGCTTGCCTGAAGGAGCAGGTCGCGTTCCCGCTCACTAAGTTCTGGGTTTTCCGCCGCAAGGCGGATGTCGTCTATAACTGCCATATGCTTTCATTGTGTGCCTGTTGAGCCGAACCCTCCGGCCCCCCTGACTGTATCAGAAAGCTGCTGTCCGGCAACTAGCACAAGGTCGGGGATTCGAATGACCATCAACTGGGCAATTCGCATCCCTTTAGTGACGGCAAAGTCACGAGCCTTATTGACATTGTGAAGAATCACGCCTATGTCGCCTCGGTAGTCCGAGTCGATAAGCCCGGGGCTATTCAGTACGGTTACACCGTTCTTCGCGGCAAGCCCAGACCTAGGGAGAATCAAGCCAGCGAACCCGGGCGGTATCTCAACCGATGTCCCGGTCGAGATTACTCGCCATTCCCCCGGGGGGATGATTACCGGAAAGTCTTCCGGTGAGTTAGCGATCAAATCGTACGCAGCGGCTCCAGATGTTCCCTGATGCGGCCTGTTCCCTAAGAACTTAACGTAGACGTCGCTGTCAATCATCATCCCTTGTTTTCCTAAGAGCGTTTTCCCTGACAATCTTTATCTCCTTCGGAGCGTCGAAGCCGAAGTAGATGATGGGTTCTTCTGTAGAACCCCACATCACATGCTTGACGCTGAGGACTCGAATCGTCGTCTCCTCAAGCTTGACGTACGGACTTTGCGGAGAGAACTGAACAAGCCTCCAGTCCGTCTTGTCCCATACGTCCGCGTAAACTCTGGGCCGATCAAAGCTATCGATTACCGAAGTAGCCTTGATCGCCCAGTCGCACGAACCGACGAGGTCATCTGGACTAATGTTGCGTCCAATATAAACCACATCGTTCAGTCGTCGGTTCAGTACAAGCATAATTAAAACGGATCGTCTTCGAAGTCTGGCTGTGCGGCAGGAGCTTGCCGACCCTTGGGTGAACCCTTCTCATCCGGCTTATACGGATCAGAGATCATGCCGGAGAAGTTAGGAGCCTTCTCATTTTCGCTCTGGTTAACCCAGAGGGCAATAGAGATTTTCTCCCCAGCCTTGATTGCACGATGCGCCGTGAAGTGACCGCGAACGTAGGGCTGCTTGCCGCCACGCTCATACTTGTCGTTCTTCCACAGGGCAACCTTACCGTCTTCCTTATACTGGCTCATTCCAGAATCTCCACTTGATATGCAACAGTCGCCTTCTTTCGGTAGGAGTCGAGAGTGCGACCTTTACTCTCCAACAACTCATTCAGGTTCAGTTCCTCAAAGACAGCCTTGTAGTCAACTGAACCCTTACGCTCGATACGGGATATCTTAACAGCACCGTTTGTGCATGAGCCATGCTCAGTGCCAACCTTCTGCTTGAGTTCATCGAACTCCTTGCGAATCGGAGCGGATGCCTCGTCAAGTTTCTTGAGTTGGGCAGCGAGGGTGGCCAAACGGAGCATGGAATCGTTCGCGATGAAGGCGACCTTGTTCTCGCTGTCAAGGAACGGCTTGCACAGTTCCTCATCAGCGACGATGCGAAGGTAGTCTTCGTGGAACGCCCTCAACTTCGGAAGGACTGACTCAATCCACTTCGGGTCTCGCTCAAGACGCTCGACATGGGCGTTGTCATCGCTCATCCAGCACACGAAGTCGCACCACTGCGTCCCGGTGACTTCCATCACCAGACGGCACTGCGCCTCGTAGTACGGCTTGTCTTTGAGCGTGTACACGTTCTTTGCGTAGTACGGGGTCTTGACCTCGATGCACCCATCGAAGCCAACGAGTCCGTCAGGGGATGCCCCTAAGAACGGAATGTCGTTGTGAGTAATGAAGCCAACCTCATCGACCATGTAGCCTCGATTGACCTCGAGGTAG
>JBIIOL010000562.1:0-2793 GCA_044336965.1 Pirellulales bacterium
GCAAGGTCTTCGCACGCCGCGAGTGAGATACTCGGAAATACTGGATCGTAGGAAAACGATCCGTGCATATGTCCCTGACCGTCGCTCGGGCCTAGTGTTACGACACAAACCTCGTAACCGAAATCGATGTGGAGAATCCGGGCAACGTGATACGCCATATACGTGCCGCCGTTCGGAACGTAACCTTCCACGACATAGACAGTCTTAGGCATTGGCCCCAACCTCCCTGAGTGCGGCCGCCAACTGGAGCTCGACCAATTCCGCTCTCTGCCGAACAGTCTCTCGATACCACCGGAGCGACTTGCCGTCGGCAACGAGTTCGACGCCTCGCTGGATAGAGGTCGCCAAAGCGCGGTGATCGCGGGCGTTGTTTAAAAAAAACTCCTGGAGTCCATGCTGCACGTAAAAGACATACCGCTTGTCAATGACCGCGTTGTAGTCGCCAGGCCAATGATCACCACAGACGATCATTGCTGGCGTTCCGAGTGACCAAGCGATCACGGCGACGTGATAGGTATCGGTAAGCACGCACGTTGCCGCTGCAACAGTCTCGAGCAATGCAGAAAGACGAGGTTGCCGCCCGCCGGCGAGATCCTGCAACTCCAGCCGGCCCTCATACTCGCCTACGTGCGGGAAAGACAACCGGTCTCCCCACGGCAGCCAATGAACCGGCTGCCCGAATCCCTGCGAGAATAACCCGATTGCTTCCCGCAAGTCGTCGACGTCGTGTTTACCTCGCGCAAAATAGCAAAGGAGCGAACCGGGGCTGGCGAGCGATCTATCCGTACCTTCAGGAAATGCCCCTCTCCAATCGGCCTCGCCACAAAACAACTGCGTGGCGTCCAAACCAAGAGCAACGGGCCCATCTCGCAAAACCGCGGCCAACTGGGCCAGCGACACGATGTCGCGAGGCATGACCAATCTGGCATTGGTCAGGAATCGCCGAAACGGCGGTCCATACTCGTCATCGGTCAAATCACTCGCGCTGTGGTACAGGAGAGTCGTCCCAAATGAAACGGCGCGGCGCACGAGTTCCAACGCGGAATGCCTAAGGAGCAGGAGATCCTCAGGCGTGGACGATGACGCGCTCAGCAAGCCTTGAATGGAATCCAGATAGTGCCGCATGTGCAGCAAATCACCCCAATAAAGCGGCGTTGTATCGATCAGTTGGTCGGGGTGCAGCAACACCTGGTAGTCGATACCATCATCAATTCGCTGCAAACAGGCCGACTGTGCACCTAAATCCAAGTGGGCCAACCGATCCACTATCGGCATCAGCCGGAAGTACGTCGCATCGCCATCCAACTGATGGCGACGGAGAAACCACCTCGCGGCGACTTGGCTCGCAAGCATTCCTGGATTAAATCCAGGCGGCGTCGCCGTGATGACTGATAATGGCCGGCGATACGTCATGCTTGGGGCCACGGCAGCACTGTGGGCACCTGCCCACATCGTCGCGGCAGTGCGACGATCATGCGGCCCACTCGTAGCAAACTACCCTGCGGCGACAGCGGGTGCCATTCCGTCCCGAGACCGCCGCTTGGCTCTCCGGTGCGCCCAGGTTCTCCAGCCCGCCACGAACAGGCCGATACCGGCAAACACGATGGTTGATGGCTCAGGCACCAGCACCAACTGCCCAGCCTGATACCGATTACCAATCGCGTGGCTGTTGTCCTCGTAGAACGAAAGACTCTGCCCAGTGGCCAGCAACCCGCCAGTCGCCTGCCATTCACCGTCGCCCAAGTAATTAAAGGTGAGGTCACCGTACGCGCCAGTGGCAGAGACCGAGGTAAAGTTTCCGCTATGGCTTGAACCGCTAAACAACTGCCAGACATCGAAATCCGCGAAGCCGCCGGTCGTGAAGTCGATCGCCAGGGAGCCGCCGTAGTTCACGTTGTTTGCAGCCACGATTTGGTCGTACAGCCCAATTCCCGTGCCGCTGATGGCCATGGCGGCCGTGGCACCGGAATCCAATTGCAGCGAGCCCACGCCAAGGGCACCTGTCGTATTGACCGCGCTTCCGGGCGAAATGATGGCCCCGCTCTCCACAGTGACCGCTCCCGCGATCGAGCCATTGCCTGCAAGCGTCCCGGCCCGAACGGTCGTCGCGCCAGTTGAGGAATTGACGCCATTGAGATAAACCGCAGTTGCTCCATCGACGATGACAGCGCCGGTGCCGTTAATTGTCCCCGTCACCACGATAGGCGATGCCGTCGCATCCGTCGCCCGCAGAACACCGGCCGCACCGTGAGGGCTGAACGTCAATGCATGCGAACCAAGGCTGATCGGACCGGACAACACCAAACTCGTGTTTGTGATGGACGGTGAGGCGGCGGTCGTAATCAACGCATCAGCAGAGAGAGTCACCGCCCCGGAGATAGAGGCAGTCCGATTTGAAGTGCTAAATGTGCCTCGGATGGCACCCTGCGTACCGCTGCCATATACCCCCGCACCACCGATCGTGAAGTTGTTCGACAAAGCCGTCGCATTTCGCAACGCAACCGAACCGCTGCCGCTGACGATCACGTCGCCTGTGCCGAAGGCGTAATTGTTGGAACCATCCGCTTCACCGTTCGCAGCCGTCCGGATTTGCCCTGCGGTGACCGTGGTGGTGCCGGAGTAAGAACTGCTGCCCGACACGAAGAGGACGCCAACACCCGACTTGGCCAGGCTCACGACTCCCGAGCCATTTTGAATGCTTCCCGCGAAACCCATGTCTGCCGTCTGGTTCACATTCATGGAGGCTGGACCGGCGACAGCCGACGTGACAATGCCACCGCTACTGCCGCTGAG
>JBIIOL010000564.1:0-2789 GCA_044336965.1 Pirellulales bacterium
CACTTCGATTCGACGACCGACTTCGGGACTTCGACCTTCGTGAGGCCGCCAGGCACGAGCAGCCAGCCGTGGTCGGTGACGACCCGCACCCGCGTCCAGCCCGCGTCGAGCAGGTCGGCCACGCGGCGGGCAATCCGCTCCACCTGTTCGTCGAGGGAGCCTGCCAGTTCCACCCCGAGCTTGTGGCCCAGTTCGTCGATCCGCCCCACCTCCGTCCAGCCGCCCTTCTCGGCGGTGGCGGCACCGGCGGTCTCGTCGGCGGCGAGCACGGCCACGCGCAGCTCGGCCAGCACACCGTGGAGTTCATTCGTGGTCGCCGGTTTCTGGCCAGCGGCCGTCCGCACCTGCGGCAGGAACGTCTCGGGCATCTGACCGCCCACGATTGAGCCGTAGCCGCTGGCCGGCAGGGGCATCACCGCGGGCTTGGCCGTGGCGGTCACGCTCGGCAGGGGGGCGATTCGGTGGCCAAGCTTCGCCACGAGCCCGCGGGCCTCGAGCTTTTCCTGGAGGGACACGGCGACGTCGAACCGCAGGCCGTCGGCGAACACGAGGCACTGCTCCCGCTCCGCCTGCACGGCCGTAACAAGCGAGGCGATCGCGGTGCCGCCCTGGCTCACCGATTGGAAATGGGCCGCCGTCTTGTCGAGCCACGGCAGGTAGACCGCCCGGACGACCTGGCCGACGAGATCGGCGTCGGCGGAGTGTTGGGCCAGGGCCAGCGCCCGCATCGCCTGCCGGTCCACGTCCCAGCCGTCCTTGGCGTAGGCTCGGGCGATCGTTGCCACGTCGGGCCCGCCGAGCGGCGACGTGGCCGCTTTCGCCAGCTTCGCGAGCGGCACGAGCACTTCGGCGAGCAGGCTCTCGCCGAGTTTGGCCCAGGGGCGGTCGAGCCGCTCGCGGTGTTCGCGGTCGAGCTTAGCGACGGCGGCACAGGCGTCGGCGTGCGGCAGCGAGAGCAGCTTGCCGAGGTCCGAGCGGAGCGTCGATTCCGACTGCAGATTGCTGCGCGGGCTGCGGTCGAGGCACTGAATGGAAAACTCCTGCTCCGGCACGGCCGCCATGAGCACCTGCATCTTGGGATACGCCTGTGGGGCATCGGCATAGCGGCGCCAGATCGGGTCCCACGCCGGTTCACCGCGGGCCAGGCACTTCGCGGCGTCGGCGGGCGACTGCTTGGTTGGATCGACGCCGTATTCGCGGGTCATCTTGCCTACGAACGTCTCGAACGCGGCAACGTCGGCCTTCTTGGTCTTTCGATACTCGTCGGCGTCGGCCATCCAGGCGAGGATTTCGCGTTCGATGTCGCTCACGGACAGCGACTCGAAGAAGCCGACATCGAGCCGCCTTGTGGTGAGCGCCGCGATCGGCTCATCGGCGAGCCGGTCGATCGCCCGGAGCATGGCCTGCTGGCTGGCGGCGTCGCGGGCCACGTCGAGGTCGAGGGCGTCTTTGCTTGTCAGGAACGCCTCGATCGTCCAGTCGCGGCCGTTGCGCTGGTGCCACACCTTCCCGCGATACTGGAGTTCCACGAGCGGCTGGTGAAGCATGGGGCAGTCGGTACCGGCGCGGAGTTCCTGCCGAGCGACACCAGGGAGGTAGAGGATCGGCACGGTTCCCGCGGGCGGCGAATGGTCGGTGAGCGTGCGGGCGACGGCGCAGACGAGCCAGATTGCCGGGCCGATGTGGTCGTCGGGGGCGAACGTGCCGAGTTCGTAGAGGTGCGGCACGCGACTGCGGAGGAGAGCGACAAGGCTCTTCCATTGGCCTTCGGCGTCGGGCCAGAGGATCGCGGCGGGCGGCACCTCACCGTCGGGCGTGGAGACGAGCCGGGCGAGCGATTCGAGCACGGCATCGGCCAGCGTACCGGCGGCGGGCTTTGGAGATGTGGTGGTGACCGTGCTCATGCCCGGGCTCCCGCCGCCTTGGGCTTCGGGCTCGTGCCGCCCGCCTTCGCCCGCGCGGCTTCCTTCGCCTTGCGGGTGTAGTGGAGGTCGTTGTGTCGCTTGCCGTCGAACTTCGGGCCGCCGAGGAAATCCTGCGATTCCTCGTCCCACGTCCAGAACCACGGGAACTGGTCCTTGGGGCGGTCGGGCTCGTTGCCGCGGTCCTTGTCCCACTTGATGCCGGGGGCCGCGCGGAGGATGCACGCCTTCTTGGCCTTCGCCCCCAGCGGCCGGGCGGTCATGAACGGCCGGATATTGAGCCGTACGCCGTCGTTGATGTCGGGATCCCAGCCGATCGGCTGCTCCGCGAGCGGCTTCCAGCGGACAAAGATGTCGTAGGGCGGCTCGCCCTCGATGATCTTGGCGAGTTGCTCCTGGAGGTGCACGGCAGCGGCCACGCGACCGTCGGCGCCTTCCTCGCCGGCCGCCTGCTGCGCCTTCTGCCGGGTGATCCAGTCGCCGAGGTATTCGTAGGCGATCTTTTCGAGCGTGCGGCGGCCCTGGCCGTCGGGCCCCGCGAGCCGGTGGTAGTTGACGAGGCAGTGAAAACCGTCGCGGAGGCCGTCCCAGATGTGCCAGACGAACGGCCGCTGGTGGAAGAGCTTCAGGTGTTGCTCGAAGAACGAGTCGCGGAGCCAGTCATCGAGGGTTTCGCCAGCCGCGTCCACGTCGGCAAGCAGCTTGTCGCGGAGGTCGGCCGACCAGTCGGAGCCGTAGGCATCCGCGAGCAGGGAGAGAAGTCGATCCGCCGCGGTCGGCTCGCCGCGGACGCTCGACAAGCAGACGATCCCGTCGGCATCGGCGTGCCCTTCGAGGCCGTCCGGGCCGAGCGCCGGGCAATCGGGA
>JBIIOL010000563.1:0-2789 GCA_044336965.1 Pirellulales bacterium
GGCGTGCTAGGCCATGGGCATGCGCTCCCACACGGCCGACTGGCCGAGGCACTCGTCGACCTCGACCTTCAGGCAGCCGCGGATCGGGCTGCCCGCTGATACAAAAGCAGCGAGAAGCTCGTGGCCGATCCAGCGGGCCAGCCATTCCGCGGTCGCGTTGACCACCGGCAGGAGCACGCACTCGTCGGCCGGGAACACCCACCGGCGGTTCTGGAACCGTACGGTCACCTCTGTCGCCCCCGCCACGCCGTTCACAACCGGGCCCGGGGCCGTGGACACGTCGAGCAGCCGATTCTGCGTGGGCAGGAGCATGTGGTGGTCGAGTCGCGACACGATGCCTGAGAGCAGATCACGCAGCATGATGAAGTCGACGACCATGCCATGGGCATCGGGCTGCCCTTCGACATCGACTCCCACGAGCCAGTTGTGGCCATGCACCGCCTCGCAGAGCTCGTCAGTGAGCGTGATGAAGTGGCCGGCACAAAAGACGTGCACCGCCTTGCGGAGGCGGACCGTGAAGCGTTCGTTCATGTTCGTGGGCGAGTGGGAGGTGAAGGCAGAGGGGGAGGTGGAGTCGGGCTCGGTGAAACGTCGGCGAGCAGGCGACCGCTGCGGAACAGAATATAGAGCGCGGCGGCGGTGAGGTCGGCCGTGGTGCCGGGATTCAGTCGCCGTGGCGACCGCAGGAACCGGTCGAATTCGGGAATGCTCTGCGGTTGGGCCAGGGCGGCGGACGCCAGCCGCGACACCTCGACCGCCACGGGCAGGCCGTGCTTGCGGGCGATCAGCGAATCAGGCTCCCGCGCGAGTTGGGCGAGGAATGCTCGGATGATCGCATCATTCAGGGGGAGTCCGCAGTTGATTGCCGCTTCGAGATCGGCCACAAGTCCAGTGACGAGCGAGTCGTAGCCGTCGGCCCAGAGCCGCGCGATCGCGTCACGCGGGGCCGCGAGCCGCATCGCCGCCAGCAGGTCATCCGGCGGCGGTTCGGCAAGGTCGTGTTGCCCGCTCTTCCCCATGCCGCCTGGCTGGGCGAGCCTGATCGCCTGCCAGACATCGGCCGCATCGGCCGGGGTGAGCCGCGTGAGCACTTCCGCGACGGCGGCGGGGCCTGCGGGACGATCGTCCGGAATAGCCGCCAGCGGCGCGATCGCCAGCACGATGCCGAGATTGGCGTTGGATCGTGTGACTGACTTCGCTGCCGTCACGGCCGCGAGGATCGTGCGGCCCAGCGGCACCTCTGCCGCCTGTTCCATGGCCGGCGCGATCGCCAGGCCGGCGGCCACCAGCTCTGTGTGGGTGAGATCGGGGAACTCGGCGGTCGGATGCACGTTGCCCGGCTTGGCCACCGAGGCTTCGAGGATGCTGGCCGCGGCCGCTGACCAGCCACGCCCATGCGGCGGGCACGAGTCGGGCAGGCGCGACAAGGCCGCAGTGAGCTGCCACGACGCGGCGCCACCAACGGGAATGGCATCGGGGCTGGGCGGACCGGCGGAGTGAATGTGTGAATCCTGTTTTGTTGGTGGGCGAGGCTACAGGGAGCGACGGCCCAAGGGTACACTCTGCGGCGGTCACAGCGGAGAAAAGCATTCATGCGGGAGTCGACAGCGATGCGCGAACATTCGGCGGATGGGAAAATCGGTCCGGAGTCTTTTCTCAACCGCGAGCTGAGCTGGTTGGAGTTCAACCTCCGCGTGCTGGAGGAGGCGGAGAACGCCGAGAACCCGCTGATGGAGCGGCTCAAATTTCTGGCGATCTTCAGTTCCAACCTCGACGAATTTTTCATGGTCCGGCTGGCGGGCGTCCGCGAGCAGGCTTTCGGCGAGAGTGCCCCGCAGGATTATGCGCCCGACGGTCTGAGCGCGATCGAGCAGCTCAAGGCGGTCGCCAAGCGGACGCAGGATCTCGTGGCGAGGCAGTATCGCTGCCTCAAGGACAGCATCGGGCCGGCGATGGCGGCCGAAGGCTTTCAGCTCCTGCGATACGACTCGCTCGAAGGACAGCAGCGCGAGCACGTCGACCGTTTCTTTCAGGACCGCGTCCTGCCGATCCTCACGCCGATGGCAGTCGATCCGGCCCACCCGTCGCCCCGGTACCACAATCGTGGCCTCTACCTGGGCGTGATGCTTGAACACGCGGAGGGCTTGGGGCCGAAGCGTTTGTTTGCCGTGGTGCAGGTGCCGCAGGTGCTGCCGCGGATCGTCGTCGTGCCGTCGAACGTGCCGGGGCGCACGAGCTTCGTGCTGCTCGAAGACGTGGTGGCCGCGCGGCTGCCGGAGCTGTTCGGCGGATTTCAGGTCCGCTCCTGGACGTCGTTTCGCATCACGCGGGACAGCGACCTTGAACTGCTGGAGCAGGAGTCGGACGACATGCTGCGGCTGATCGAGGACCGCCTCAAGGCCCGCCAGCGGGGCCAGGCGGTGCGGATCGAGATCGCCTCCAGGGCCGACGAGGCGCTGGCCCACATGATCATCGACGCCGAGGATTTGCACGACGGCACCGGCGACGGCTACAGCGAGGTCTACCGGATCGACGGCCCGCTCGACCTGACGGCCCTGTGGGATCTCTACAAGCTGCCCGGCTTCGAGAAGCTGCACGACAAGCCCTTCATCCCGCGGATTCCACGCGGTCTCGAGCGGCGGCGTGGCGATATCTTCTCTGCCATCGCGGCGGGCGACATTCTGCTGCATCATCCCTACGAATCGTTCGACCCTGTCGTGGAATTCGTGACGAGTGCCGCCAATGATCCCCGCGTGCTGGCCATCAAGCAGACGCTCTACCGCACCAGC
>JBIIOL010000565.1:0-2777 GCA_044336965.1 Pirellulales bacterium
GCCAGAAGCCGGTCCCTGCAGAATGTTTTCCAGGCTGATGTCCTCGTCGAGCTCCGGCCAAGTTGGGCGACGGAGTCGTCATGGCGTGATTCCCGGGTGTTGGAGGCTGCTAGTTCGGGGCAGGCGGCGGCAGCCGGCAGGACTGCCACGCGAGAAACCGCCAGCGGCCCTCCTCCAGCCGCCAGACGGCGAGGAACGAGAGCAGGTTGTCGAGCGTGGCGTCGGGTGTGACCGCCCGGATGCGGACGCGGCCGGTCATGAGGGCAATGCCGGGGGCCGGGAAGCTGAACTCACGGTCCTCGTAGTCGATGGCGACATATTTCGTCTTGCCGGAGGTGAGCACGTCGATGAAGGAGGGCTTCGTGTCGACGACGCCGGTCGAGTGCGCGTAGTGCAGGTCGGGAGAGAAGATTTTTTCGAGCGCCTCCGTGGTCGGCTTCTTGAAGGCCGCCACGCGGGCGTCGTCGGCCGCGATCACGGCCGCGAGATCCGCAGGCTTTTCGAGCCGGTTCACCACCTGCCTGAGCGATACCTTTCCCGACACGTTTCGTCCGGCCACCACGTCCTCCTCGCGGAACGTCGCCAGCAGGATTTCTCCCGTGCCCTGGCGGTCGCGGTCGTAGGTGATCCAGACGAGGCCGTTCTTGTCCTGTACGCCGTCGGGGTAGGAGACGCCGCCTGGAACTCCGTTGGGAAAGGTTTCTCCACCCCGCTCGTCGAGAAGCAGCCCTTCATTCCATGTGACACCATCATCGGTGGAAACCCGCGCGGTGAGGTGACTGCGGCCCGTGAATTTGTAATGGTTGACCAACAGCAGATTGCCCGAGGAGAGCCGACGGATGAAGAAGCGGGAGTGCGGCGTGGCGATCGTGGTGGGCTTGGCCTCCGTCCAGGTGCGGCCCTTGTCGGCGGAATGGCTTTCCCACAGCACCTTGCCCGTGCGAATGAGCATCCACAGCCTCCCGTCGCGCAGTTCCACGATCATGTTCTCCAACCCCGCCGCGGGTGTCTTGACAGCGCCGTGGAGTTCCCAGGTCTTTCCTTCGTCGGTGGAGACGCCCACTCCCTGAACCTGCCCGGGATCGAAACCAGCCCAGCCCGCCAGTGGCTGCAGCGCGTGGGTGACCGGCATGATCCACTCCCCGGTCGACAGGACCGTCGGCTTGTTCATGCGGAAGCAGAAGGGCCTGTCGAAGCCCACCCGAAACTCGTTGCCCCACACCGGTGAATCCGCATCCGGGTCTTCACAGATTCGCGCATACACACCGTGCCGTGTGCTGTCCTTCACGCTGCGGTTGAAGAGATACCAGAGGCGTCCACGCGGATCGATCCAAAGGCACGGGTCGTAGCAACGAGTGCCGTCGCTCAGCGGCAAGGCCAGCGCCTGCGGTGCGGAGAACGTCTTGGCGTCATCGTCGCTGGAGGAAACCACAACCGTGTTCTTCGGGGTGGGCTCCTTCGGCCCGCCAGTGAACCACGAGACGTACACGCGACCCTTTCCCGTGCGCTCGACGCCGGGGATACCCTGCCAGAGCCGCCTCGCGGGATCGAACGCTCTCGTGTCGGCGGGCTGGGCCGCCTGCTGCGCCGTCGCCGTTGGTGCAGCCGGCGACGGTGGCGGACCGGCCGCCGGAGATCGTGGCTCCCCACCAAGGGTGAAGGAAACGGCCATCAGGCCCAGAAACATGGTTTGGAGACTGCGGCGGCGGATGGCTGAGAGCTGACGCATCGAAAACCTCTTGGTCACATGGTGTCGATCCGGTGTTACGAGCCGCGCAACGGCATCTGGCGGACGCAGCTCTTTTCTTTCACGTTGACGGTTCGACCGGTAGCGGCCTTCGTCGCACCTGCTCGTTCTTAACGGTCACCAAATGACCGTCTATACCCGACTCGATTCGAGGCCAGATTCGCCGAAACGCGTCCAACAGTTGTCCGCCGGCCCCGCGCAACCGCAGGGAGAGAACGCCGGGATGCGGCAGAGAGGCTGACTGCACCAGTCGGCCGATGTCGCGATCGAACGTCATCAGAATCCTTTTTTTCACGGCGGCTGATGACGATCAGTTCGGTGTCGGCCGCTTCCGCTGCCACAACCGTCGCTTCGGTGACATCGTGCCCTTGCGACCGCAGCCATTGGACGATCGGACGATCGACGTTTTCATCAGCAAGAATTCGCATAGTCACGCAGCGGAGTGAGGGATGTCCAAAACCTCATCGCTGGCGAGCATTTCGGCGGCGTACGACTGGCAGGCCTGAATCTGTTCGGCGGTGACACGCGGATAGGCTTCCACCAGCTGCTCGACGGTCCAGCCGTCTCCGAGACGTTCAAGAATCAGTTCAACGCCGATTCGGGTGTCCTTGATCTTCGGCTTGCCGCCAATCACGGCGGGATTGCGGTCGATGTGCTCTTTCCAGTTCATGACTGTTTCCCTCTCACGTGCAGGCCCTCATCGCCCTGCCTGCGGGCGATTACGCAATTGCAGTATATCGATGCAGGTCTCATTCGTTGATTTCAGGATTGCTGCGGTTTTTTCGGTCCGCAAAACGGATTCCCTCGCTCGCGCATCGGGCTTGGATGAAGAGGGGTTCCGTGCAAGCCCGCAGCGCAAGCAAGGGAATACGGGCCGCCTGCACCCCCCGCGCAAAAACAGGCTACGATCAGGTCTCTGGGAGAGCAGAGAGTTCATGATCGGGACGAGGCATTCCAGGACGTTGCGAACGCTCGGCGGGGTCATCCTCGCCTGTGCTGGTGCATGGTGCGGCCTGAGTTCATCGCCGGC
>JBIIOL010000083.1:0-9617 GCA_044336965.1 Pirellulales bacterium
GCGGCATCTTCGCGAGCGTCTCACGGATCGCGGGCCAGGCGGCGTCTGACACCTTCCAGTCGTTGGCCCGTTGGTCGGAACAGATCCAGATCGTGCCGGCGGCCGACTTCGTGGCACCGATCTGGTCGCAGGCCGCCTGCAGAAGCAGCGGCAGGTCGGCAGCCGCTGCAGCAGGCTCTGCCTCGGGCACCTGAAGAATCGCCCGTGGTGAAGACAGCTCTTGTGGTTTGCATGAGACGCTGTCGATGAGCACCACCCGGCTTGCGCCGAGCGTCTCGAGAGCGGCGGCCACCTGCCGCCGTGCCGTCATGAGCTTCGACTCGCCGCCAGCCCCCGACGCCTGCGACATGCTCGGGGAACGGTCGAGGAGCACGATCGATGTGGCGGAGCGGTCGCCGCCCGCGGCCGCCAGCCAGCCCTGCGACAGCGGCCGGCTGACTGCCAGGATCACCGCCGCCACGGCCAGCATTCGCAGAAGCATGATCAGCCATTGCCGCAGCCGGCTGTAGCCGCGGGAGAGGGCCTTGGCCGAGAGGAGAAACATCATCGCCGCCCACTCGACAGACTGGAACCGCTGCTGGTTGATCAGGTGGATGATCACCGGCAGTGCGATCAGCGGCAGCGTCAGCAGCAGCCAGGGCTGGAGGAAGGTCATCGCATCCCCTTCCCAGACGCGCGGCTCACGAGAAACCGCGCGAGCACCTTCTCATAGTCTTCATCGAGCAGGGTGCGGTGATAGTCGATGCCCTGTTCGAGCACGATGGTCTTGAGCGATGCAAGGTAGCTCTCGAGCGCCTGCTGATAGCGGTCGGCGATGTCGAGCGGATCGGCGAACAGCGGGCTGCCCCCCTCCATGTCGAGAAACCGCGTCGGCCGCCGAAAGTCGAACGCCATCTCCTGCGGATCGAGCAGATGGAAGACCGCCACGTCGTGCTTGCGAAACCGCAGATGGCCGAAACAGCTGGCCAACTCCTCGGGGTCTACGAAGAGATCGGAGACGATCACGATCAGGGCCCGCTGTCGGGTGGTCTCGGCCAGTTCATGGAGCACCTGCGGCAGCCGGCTCGCTCCCTCCGGCTTCACCTGCTCCAAGGCATCGAGCACCAGCCGCAGGTGGGCGGGATTCCGCCGCGGCGGCAGGTGGCGGACGATTGCGTCGGCCACGCAGGAGATGCCCACTGCGTCTCCCTGGCGGCAGGCGAGGAAGCCGAGCGTGCCTGCCAGCCGCCGGGCATACTCCATCCGCGTGATGCCGGCGGAGCCGTAGCCCATCGAGCCGCTTGAGTCGACGACCAGGCAGCACCGCAGGTTGGTGTCGGCCTCATACTCCTTGACGTAGTGGCGGTCGGTCCGGCCATAGACCCGCCAGTCGAGCCGGCGGAGGTCGTCGCCCGGCACATACTTGCGGTACTCGGCAAACTCCACGCTCGAGCCGCGGTGCGGACTGACATGCCGCCCCGACACGCCCCCGATCATTGGCCGGCGGGAGAGCAGCGGCACCGCGGAGAGCCGGGAGAGCACGCCGCTGTCGAGGAACGTCCGGTTTGGACGGTCAGTGAACTGACCGGGCATGGTAGACATGGCTCAGCCGTTCTGTTCTGCGAGCGCCTCGGCGACCAGTCGCTCGACTATTTTTTTGGCGTCGATTCCCTCGGCCTGCGCGGCAAACGTGGTGAGCACGCGGTGGGTGAGCACCGGTGCCGCCACCGCCGCGATGTCCTCGAGCCGCACCATGTAGCCACCGGTGAGCGCCGCACGCGACTTGGCCCCGAGGATCAGATACTGCACCGCACGGGGCCCCGCGCCCCAGGAGACCAGAGGCTTGAGCCAGTCAGGGGCGGTCGCGCCCTGCGGGCGGGTCCTCCGGACGAGCTTCGCGGCGAACTGGTAGATGTGATCGGGCACCGGCACGCGTCGCACGAGGTTCTGGAAGTCGATGATCTCCGCGGCGGAGAGCACATGATTGAGCTCTGGCAGCTTGTCGCCAGTGGTGGTGCGGGCGATCATCACCTCCTCTTCCTCGGAGGGATAATCGACCTCGATCAGAAACATGAAGCGGTCGAGCTGGGCCTCGGGGAGCGGGTATGTGCCCTCCTGCTCGACGGGATTCTGCGTGGCGAGCACGAAGAAGGGGGGCTCGAGACGGGACGTCTTGCCCACCACCGTCACCTTCTGCTCCTGCATCGCCTCGAGCATGGCCGCCTGTGTCTTCGGCGGAGCCCGGTTGATCTCGTCGGCGAGCACGATATTGGCAAACACCGGCCCCGGCACGAAGTGAAACTCGCGACGGCCGTCGCCCCCCTCCTGCAGGATGTCGGTGCCGGTGATGTCCATCGGCATCAGGTCGGGCGTGAACTGGATGCGGCTGAACTTCAGCGACACCGCCTCGGCGAGCCGGCTGACGAGCAGCGTTTTGGCGAGGCCTGGCACGCCCATCAGCAGCGCATGGCCGCGGGCGAAGAGGCAGATTGCCAGCCGTTCGATCGTCTCCCGCTGGCCGATGATGACCTTCCCAAGCTCCGTCTCCAGGCGGCGGTAGGAGTCGCGGAGGCGGTCGAGTTTCTGAACGTCATCGTCGTTGAGGTCGGGAGCGGAAGCCATCTGAAAACGTCTCCTGGAAACGGTGCGAATCACCACGGACCGTCGAGGGCAGCGGGGCAACCGGCGCACACCACCCCGCCAGACCAAGCCCGACCGCGAGCGGTCGACTCCCTGGCTTCCGGTCGAGTATAACTCCGCCGCAGATTGCTGCCCGGCAATCGGACCGGTTCTCCCCCCCACTCCCGAGCACATCCCATGGCCACAACCACGCAGCAGCTCCATCGCCTGGGCCAGAGCCTCTGGCTCGACAACATCACCCGCGGCATGCTCGACGACGGCACCTTGGCCCGCTACATCCGCGACCTCTCGGTGACGGGGCTCACGAGCAACCCGTCGATCTACAACGCGGCGGTCAAGAACACCTCCTTCTACGACACTGCCATCGCCGCGAAGGTGCAGCAGGGGCTGGCCGGTGAGAAGCTGTTTTTTGAACTGGCGATCGAAGACCTGCGCCGCGCCGCCGACCTCTTTCGGCCCGTGTACGACCGCACCGGCGGCCTCGATGGTTGGGTGTCGCTGGAGGTTTCGCCCACGCTGGCCTATGACACCGCCAGCACGCTCGCGGCGGCCCGCGATCTGCACGCCCGCGCCGACAGGCCAAACCTCTATATCAAGATCCCCGGCACCCCTGCGGGCCTGCCGGCGATCGAGGAGGCGATCTTCGCCGGCGTGCCAGTGAACGTCACGCTCCTGTTCACGACCGCGCACTATCTCGCTGCGGCGGAGGCCTACCTGCGGGGCATCGAGCGGCGGATCGAGGCTGGCCTGTCGCCGCGGGTCTGCTCGGTGGCGTCGCTGTTCATCAGCCGCTGGGACGGCGCGACGGCGGCCCAGCTTCCGGCTCATCTGGCCAACAGTCTGGGCATCGCGATCGGCCAACAGAGCTACCGGGCCTACCGCGACCTGCTCGCCTCCGACCGCTTCGAAAGGCTGGCCAACTTCGGGACTCTACCGCAGCGGCTCCTCTACGCCAGCACCGGCACCAAAGATCCCAAGCTCTCCGATTCCCTGTATGTGTCGGCACTCGCCTCACCCAACACCGTCAACACGATGCCGGAGCAGACGCTCCTGGCCTTCGCCGACCATGGCGTGGTCTCAGGCATCGTGTCAGCCGGCGGCGGAAGCGCCGACGAGACGCTCTTCGCCATCAGCCGTGCCGGCATCGACCTCGACGCCCTCGGCGCGAAACTGCAGAAGGACGGGGCCGACGCCTTCGTGAAGAGCTGGAACGAACTGCTCGACGTGATCGTGAAGAAGTCGCAGACGGTAGCCGCCACTGGAGGAACAGCCCGATGACCACCCAATCGCTCCCCAGCCGCGTTTCCCTCCCTGAGTGGCAGAAGGTTGCCGCTCACGCTTCGGCGCAGCAGGGCATGCATCTCCGCGATCTCTTTCATGCCGATGCCGGCCGTGGCGAGCGGCTCGTGATCGACGCCTGCGGCCTGCATGTGGATTATTCGAAGCAGCGGATCACCGACGAGACGCTCTCGCTGCTCATCGGCCTCGCGGAGGCCTGCGGCCTGCGGCAACGGATCGACGCGATGTTCTCAGGCGAGAAGATCAACTCGACCGAGCATCGCGCCGTGCTGCACGTGGCGCTGCGTGCACCAAGGGGCGAGAAGATCCTCGTCGACGGCCGCGATGTCGTGCCCGACGTGCACGAGGTGCTGGGGCGGATGGCGGCGTTTTCAAAGCAGATCCGCGGCGGCACATGGAAGGGGCACACCGGCAAGCCGATCCGCGCGGTGGTCAACGTGGGCATCGGCGGCTCCGACCTCGGCCCAGTGATGGCCTACGAGGCGCTGCGGCACGTTGCCGACCGGCAGCTGACGTTTCGGTTCGTCTCCAACGTTGACGGCACCGACTTCGTCGAGGCGACCCGCGATCTCGATCCGGCTGAGACGCTCTTCGTGATCTCTTCGAAGACGTTCACGACTCAGGAGACGCTGACGAACGCCCGGTCGGCGCGGGAGTGGCTGTTGGCGAAGCTCGGCGATCCGGCCGCCGTGGCCCGGCACTTCGTCGCCGTCTCGACCAACGCCGCCGAGGTGTCGGCTTTCGGCATCGACACGGCCAACATGTTTGGCTTCTGGGACTGGGTGGGCGGCCGCTATTCGATGGACTCGGCGATCGGTCTGGCGACGATGCTCGCGATCGGGCCGGATGCGTTCACCGAATTGCTCGCCGGCTTCCATGCCATGGACACCCACTTTCGCACCGCACCGTTCGCCCGCAACCTGCCGGTGCTGCACGGGCTGTTCGGCGTGTGGAACACGACGTTCTTGGGCAGCCACACGATCGCCGTCCTCCCCTACGACCAGTATCTCAAGCGGTTCCCGGCCTATCTCCAGCAGCTCACGATGGAGTCCAACGGCAAGCGGGTGACGCTCGACGGCCGGGTGATCGACGACTACCAGACCAGCCCGATCTTCTGGGGCGAGCCGGGCACCAATGGCCAGCACTCCTTCTATCAGTTGATCCATCAGGGCACGCGGACGATCCCCTGCGACTTCATCGGTTTCGCGAAGTCGGACAATCCCGTCGGCCGGCATCACGACCTGCTGATGTCAAACGTCTTCGCGCAGGCGGAGGCGCTTGCGTTCGGCAAGACGGCCGACGAGGTGCGGGCCGAGGGCGTGTCGGAGTCGCTCGTGCCGCACAAGACGTTTCCGGGCAACCGCCCGAGCACCACGATCCTGGCCGAGCGGCTGACTCCCCGCGTGCTTGGCAGCCTCGTGGCCCTCTACGAGCACAGCGTCTTCACGCAGGGCTGCGTCTGGGGCATCAACCCGTTCGACCAGTGGGGCGTGGAACTGGGCAAGGTGCTCGCCAACCGGATCATTCCCGAACTGGAATCGCAGGCGGAGCCATCGCTGGCCCACGACAGCTCGACCAACGCCCTCATTCGCTGGTATCGCCACGCCCGAAAGCAATAAAAGCCCCCGGCTTAAGCCGGGGGACTTCCGACACACTCACCCGGCAGGCGTGCGTTGAACCTGCCAGGACCGCGTGAGGCTTCGGATCGCGGCATGCAGACGGCTCTTCACGGTTCCCACGGGCAGCCCGAGCGTGTCAGCCGCCTCGCGATACTTGAGCCCTTCGTGATACACGAGCAGGAGCACCGTCTTCTGCGGTGAGGGCAGTGCGTCGACCGCCTCCCGCACCCACTCCGCGGCCTCGCGATCCTCCGATGCAGCGTCGGCGGATTCCCCGTCCCCGGCAATGAGCTGCCTGAACGTGCCCGCGTCGGCATCATGGCCAAGCGGCTGATCGAGGCTCACCATGCGGTGACGACGGTTCCGCCGCTGCGCGTCGATCGCCTGGTTGGTGGCGATCGCGTAGAGCCAGGGCCGAAAGCGGCGGCCGTCCTCGAAGCTTTCCCGCTTCAGGTGGACTTGTAAAAACGTCAATTGGAAGACGTCCTCGGCCAATTCGGCGCTGCCCAGATACCGGCGGAGGTAGCGAAAAAGGTCGTGTTCGTACCGGTGCAGGAGCGACTCAAACGCCGAGCCGCCGTCGCCCCGTCGGGCCCGGAGGATCAGATCCTCATCGGAGGTCTCATCGCTCCCCCAGATATCGCCGCCGCAGCGTTCAAGAGGCAGGCAGGCAGTGGCAACCATGGTGTCGTTCTCCGGAGCCGAAAGAGGGCTGAGGCATGGAGACGATGCACACGCCATGCCAAACCACCACATTCGTGCAAACCAGGAGATCCGGGCTATTCACGTGGTCTCGGAAAGCCCGGCCCAGCCCTCGTGATCGGCCGCGTCTGCGGCGACTGCCGCATCCTGCGGCGCCCCCGGGCAAATCGCAAAAGGCAAATGGTGCCAGCCACCAAATCTGGGCAAGATGCCAGCTTCTCCAAATTTGGTGGCTGGCACCTTTTCCTGGCACTCTGGGGCATCTGTGCGGCTTGCCGACCACACTGCTGCGAGCGCGGCTGAAAACAAAAAAACCCCTGCGAAGGCCGCTGTTGTCGGCACATCGCAGGGGTTTCAGAAGCAGAGGCTCCGGTCGGAGTCGAACCGACGATGGCGGATTTGCAATCCGCTGCCTTAGCCACTTGGCTACGGAGCCGCTCTTTACCAACATCAATCAACCGATTGCCGCCAATCAGCAGCGCCCACGCTACGTGAGATTGGGGCGTTTGGTCAAGCTGTACTTGTCGCGTTGACATGGCCGGTTCTGCCGCCAAACACGGCTGTTCCGATCCAGCCTAGGAAATCGGCAGCCGGCCCCCGCTTCCTTCAATCTGTTCCAGCTGCTCCGGCAAGCTGATTGGGGCAGCCCTCCGTCTGGTGGCCACTCAGACTCCCCATAATCGCCAAACCCGGGCAGAACCGGCATAGTTTGGCTCGGAGCCAAAAAGACCGATATATTCTCGGCTCGCCGACCGTTCGGCCGCGCAAGATGGCAACGGCCGTGTCAGACACGCCACACGCGTCGTGAGTGACTCACACCATTAAGAAGGAGCTTCGCGGATGACCAAGCAGGCGTCATGCGACATCGGACTCATCGGCCTGGCCGTCATGGGCGAAAACCTCGCCCTCAACATCGCCAGCCGCGGCTACTCGATCGCCGTCTACAACCGCACGACCAGCGTCACCGACGCCTTCACAGCCAACCGCGGCAAGCAGCCGAATGTCGTCGGCTGCCACACGCTCGAAGACCTGGTTGCATCGCTGAAGGCCCCGCGGAAGGTGATGATGATGGTCAAGGCCGGCCCGGCCGTAGACCAGCTGATCGCCACGCTCACCCCCCTGCTCTCCAAGGGCGACGTCATCATCGACGGCGGCAACACGCTTCCCTCCGACACCGACCGCCGCACGAAGGACGTCGAGGCCGCGGGGCTGCTCTACATCGGCACCGGTGTCTCCGGTGGCGAAGAGGGCGCGCTCAAGGGACCGAGCCTCATGCCCGGCGGATCCAAGGCCGCCTGGCCGCTCGTCCAGCCAATCTTCCAGTCCATCGCCGCGAAGGTGGGCCCCAACGGCGACATCCCCTGCTGCGACTGGGTGGGCCCGGGCGGTGCCGGCAATTACGTGAAGATGGTCCACAACGGCATCGAATATGGCGACATGCAGCTGATCTGCGAGGCCTACTGGCTCCTCAAGCAGGGCGCGGGGCTCTCCAACGAGCAGCTTGCCAAGGTCTTCGACGACTGGAACCGTGGCGAACTCAACAGCTATCTGATCGAGATCACCCGCGACATCTTCACCGCAAAGGACCCGGACACAGGCACCTTCGTCGTGGATTCGATCCTCGACAAGGCCGGCGCCAAGGGCACCGGCAAGTGGATGAGCCAACTGGCTCTCGACCTCGGCGTGCCCAGCACGCTCGTGACCGAGGCGGTCTACGCCCGTTGCCTGTCGGCCCTCAAGGACGCCCGCGTGCGGGCGAGCAAGGTGCTCAAGGGCCCCGACATGACCAACAACGGCACGCCCGCCGAGTTCACCGAACAGGTCCGCCAGGCGCTCTATGCGTCGAAGATCGCCAGCTATGCGCAGGGCTACGTGCAACTCGCGGCCGCCGCCAAGGAGCAGCAGTGGCCGCTCGACTACGGCTCGATCGCCATGATGTGGCGGGGCGGCTGCATCATTCGCGCTCAGTTCCTGGAGCGGATCGCCGAGGCCTACAGGGCGCATCCGGATCTGGAAAACCTGATGCTCGCCCCCTACTTCGCCGACGCCCTCGCGAAGTCGCAGAAAGCCTGGCGTCACGTGATCGCCACCGCCGCCACGATCGGCGTGCCGGCGCCGGGCTTCATGGCGGCACTGGCCTACTACGACGGCTATCGCCACGAGCGGCTGCCGGCAAACCTCCTGCAGGCGCAGCGTGACTACTTCGGTGCCCACACCTACGAACGCACCGACAAGCAGGGCACGTTCCACTCCGAGTGGCTCGACCTCCGCCGCCCGATCGGCTGATCACCATCCTCCACACGCAGGGCAGACTCGCATGGCTGATTCCTATCTGGAAAATCTGTTCGGGCTCAAGGGCCGCACGGCCGTCGTCGTCGGCGGCACGGGCGTGCTGGGCGGCGCCCTGGCCGACGGTCTGGCACGAGCCGGGGCCTTTGTCGTCGTAGCGGGCCGGGGCGCCGACCGAGGCGAGGCCCGTGTCGACGCGATCAAGGCCGCGGGCGGCAACGGCATGTTTGTCTCGGTCGACGCAGTCGACCGAGCGAGCGTGACGGCGCTCCTCGAGGCTGTGATCCACGCCCGTGGTCGTGCCGACATTCTCGTGAACTGCGCCGGCGTGAATTCGTCGGTGCCCTACTTCGACATTGCCGACGACGACTTCGCCAAGGTGCTCGACACCAACTTGAAGAGCACCCACCTCGGCTGCCAGATCTTCGGCTCCCATATGGTGGGACTGGGGGGCGGGGCGATTCTCAACATCGGCAGCGTCTCGGCCGACAAGCCGCTCTCGAAGGTGTTTGCCTATTCCGCCTCGAAGGCCGCGGTCGTCAACTACACGCGAAACGTCGCCCGCGAATTCGCCCCCAAGGGGGTCCGCGTCAACGTGCTCTGCCCCGGCTTCTTCCCCGCCGAGCAGAACCGCAAGATTCTCTCGCCCGAGCGAACCGCCACGATCATGAGCCAGACGCCGATGAACCGCTTCGGCAATCCGGAGGAACTCATCGGCGCCGCGATCCTGCTCTGCGCCCCCGTGGCAGGCAGCTTCATCACCGGCACCGACCTCTACGTCGACGGTGGCTTCACGGGGATGCGTCTCTAGCCATGTCTCACACGATCGTGATCTTTGGTGCGTCCGGCGATCTCACCAGTCGGAAACTCGTGCCCGCGCTCTACAACCTGATGCGCAACGGCCTGCTGCCGGCCGACACGCGGATCGTTGGCTTCTCGCGAACGCCGATGACCGACGACGAGTGGCGGGCGACGCTCCGCGAGTCGACCGCCAAGCATGCCGAGGGCGAGCCGCTCGACGACGCTTCCTGGCGGGATTTCGCCAAGACCATCCACTACCAGCCGGGCGACATCGGCCGGTCGGAAGAC
>JBIIOL010000566.1:0-2768 GCA_044336965.1 Pirellulales bacterium
GTCGGCCGCGGCAGCCTCGCTAACTGGCCAGCTGGTTTCATGCCCCACCACCGCGGCTGGTTCACATTCGTTGCCATAGCGGTCGTGGCCGCGGTCGTTGATCTGGCCACGAAGTCATCGATCTTTGCCCGGCTCGGCATGCCCGGTGAACAACCGGGCATCGTGCTGGTGCCGGGCATGCTGTCGCTCGAGACCAACCTCAACGAGGGTGCCCTCTTCGGCATGGGGCAGGGGTTTGGCGCCGTGTTCGCCGCTGTCTCCCTCTGCGCTATCGGCGGCATCCTCTGGATGGTCTCCCGCCCGGCCACGCGGAGCGATCGCTGGCTGCTCGTGTCCCTCGCCCTGATCACCGGCGGCATCATTGGCAACTTCTACGACCGCGTGGGACTGCCCGGCCTCTCCTGGCATGCGCCGCTCGAGCGGCAGGGCGAACCGGTGCTGGCGGTTCGCGATTGGATCCACTTCAAGCTCGAGGGAATCATCGACTGGCCGATCTTCAACCTCGCCGATTCGTGGCTGGTGATCGGGGCTGGCCTGATGCTGCTGCTCTCGCTGCGTCCCCTGCCGGCCGTTGACGGAGAGGCTGTCCCATGACCGGCACGCCCGGCACGCCCGAGCCGCTCCATCCGCTGCTTGCAGGCGAGGTGTCGCGGAGGCTCGAGACGGCACTCGCCGCGGTGAGGCAGTCTGCGCCCACGACGCTCCGCTGGTTCAACGCCGCCGATCTCGCCGTCATCGAGAAGGACGACCGCTCGCCGGTCACGGAGGCCGACCGTGCCGCCGAGGCTCAGCTCCGCAGCCACCTGCTGGCCGCCTTTCCAAAGGACGCGTTTCTCGGCGAGGAGACCGGTGTGTCGGCCGGCACGTCGGGCTTCGAATGGGTGGTCGATCCGATTGACGGCACGAAGTCGTTCATTCGAGGCGTGCCGCTCTACGCGATGCTCGTGGGCTGTCGGCACGAGGGTAGGGGAGTGGTCGGCGTGATCGCGATCCCGGCGCTCGACGAACTGGTCTATGCCGGTGCGGGCGGTGCCGCCTGGCACGTGGTCGGTGGAGCGGAACCGGTGAAGGCCCGCGTCTCTCGCCGCAGCCGGCTCGCCGAGTCGCTCCTCTGCACCAGCGACTTCACGTCCTTTCGTCGCCGACCCGATGGCGTCACTCGCGGACAGGACGCCCGTCGTCGGCTCGAGGAGGCCTGCCTGCTGAACCGGACCTGGGGCGACGGCTACGGCTATCTGCTGGTGGCCACGGGCCGCGCCGAAGTGATGATCGACCCGATCATGAACGCCTGGGACGCCGCGGCGGTGGAAACGGTCGTCACCGAGGCGGGCGGGCGGTTCTCCGATTGGGAGGGCCGGGCCCGGATCGATTCCGGTGACGGCGTGGCCACCAACGGCCTTGTGCACGAGGAATTGCTCAGCCTCGTGAAGGGATAACCATTTCGCCCGCCTCATCTTGCGAAAAACGGCCAAATGGCTATCCTTTGGGGCTCCGTTTCCCCATTCGACCCCTTCTTCCAACGAGTTGTTCCCGTGGCACGTTCCTGTCAGGTCTGCGGCAAGGGTTTTTCGGTCGGCAACCAGGTCACCATTCGCGGCAAGGCGAAGTACCTCGGCGGTGTCGGCACGAAGGTCACGGGCATCACCCGTCGGAAGTTCAAGCCGAACCTGCAGCGACTCCGCGTCACGCTCTCTGGCACCAACACGAGCATGCTCGTCTGCACGCAGTGCATCAAGGGCGGCAAAGTTGCCAAACTCGTCCGCCAGAAGCCCTTCCGGTTGCCGACCGTCGAGAAGGCGAAGCCCACCGCTGAGGAAGCGGTTCCGTCGGGTCCGCGGGCACGGCCCTGATCGAGCACGGCCTGAACCGTGGGCGGCAACCGCCCCGTCCTGCCGGGCCTTGGTGATTCCCACGAGACCGCTACCCAGAAGCCAGAACCGAGCGCACGCGTGACCACTCCACCGCAGCCGCTGACGGCGAAGGATGTCGCAAAGGTCGGCCTGCTCGCGCGGCTGGCGCTGTCCGAATCCGATCTCGAGCGGATGACCGGCGAACTCTCGAAGATCGTCGGATTCGTGTCGATGCTTGGCGAACTCGACACGTCCGACGTGGCACCGCTGGCCCATCCGCTCGATACGCAAAACGTGTTCCGTGACGACGTGCCGGCCGCCTCGCTCTCCACGGCCGAGGCCCTGCAATCGTCGCCACGGCACGACGGCGCATGCTTCCTCGTGCCGGCCGTCTTGGGCGACTCGGGAGCGGCGTAGCGGCCGCCGGCTCCACGCCAGCCACTCTTTCTCAAGACCGTTCCCTTTGCCGCCGCACGAGCCTCCATGCAACCTCTCGAAATGTCCGCCGTCGATCTGGTCGCCGCACTGCGGCAGGGCGACATCACGGCCGTGGATTGCACAACGGCATTCCTCGACCGCATCGAAACGGCCAACGGCACGATCAACGCCTTCCTGACCATCGATCGCGTAGGAGCGCTGACGCGGGCTGCCGACATCGACGCCCGACGGAAGGCTGGAAAGCCGCTTGGGTCCCTCGCGGGCCTGCCGGTGGCGCTCAAAGACGTTCTCTGCACCACCGACATGCCCACCACCTGCGCGTCGAAGATGCTGCAGGGTTTCCGACCGCCCTACGATGCCGACGTGGTCGCCCGACTGCGGCAGGCCGATGCCGTGTTCGTCGGCAAGACCAACATGGACGAGTTCGCGATGGGCGGCTCGAATGAAAACTCGGCGTTTGGGCCCGTCCGTAACCCGTGG